>NZ_MUXB01000059.1:0-465 GCF_001994935.1 Herbaspirillum sp. VT-16-41 | reverse complement strand
ATCAACCGATAAATGTCGTTCTTTGCAAATAGATGTTAAAGATGAAGTGATAAAAAAATTTGATTCCAGACCTAGATATGATAATTCAATTTCAATGCTGTTATCTGTATTTATTTTAAAAATAACAAAGGAAACAAAAGATGCATGGAAAGATATTAAGCATGAAGAAAAGTTTAAAATGGCATTCTCTACTTATTCAATTGCAAAAGAAGTTATTGACGAAATGAAGGATGTAAAACAGAAAACAGGGTTAACATTTACAACAATTATTAATTACGCAGCTTTAATGGATGTTGATGCAATCAATCAATTATCGCTTTTTAGTGATAGTAATGAGAAAAAGCAACAAGGATTTCAGTTGTCGGAAAAGGCGATTGAAAAAATTCAAGGACAAGCTTTGTCACAAGATATTAGTGTAGGAAATTTATTAGAAATTAAATTAGAAAAAGCACTAAAAAGACTTGC
>NZ_MUXB01000125.1:0-1417 GCF_001994935.1 Herbaspirillum sp. VT-16-41 | reverse complement strand
CGCGCGCAAAGGCCTCCTGGTGCGTGACCACGATCATGGTGGTCTGGGCGGACGCCAGGGCGCGCAGCACGGCGAGCACCTCGCCGACCAGCTCGGGGTCGAGGGCCGAGGTGGGTTCGTCGAAAAGAATCGCTGCCGGCGCCATGGCCAGCATGCGGGCGATGCCCACCCGCTGCTGCTGCCCGCGCGACAGCGCGGCCGGCATCGCTGTGTGCTTGCCGGCCAGGCCGACCTTGCGCAATGCTTCGGCGGCGATGCCGCCGACCTCCAGGCGCGGGCAGCCCTTGACCGCGATCACGCCTTCCCTGACGTTCTAGATCACGCACATGAGCGGCCACAGGTTGCGGCGGAGGCGGCGATAGCCTTGATCTTGTCGGGGCGGAAGCCGGACCAGTGGTCCTCGCCGGTGATCACCACGGGGGCCTGGACGTAGCCCATGGACTTCACGCGGGCGAGGGCGTCGGCGTCCTCGGTGATGTCGACGATGTCGTAGGCGATGCCGGCCTTGTTCAGGGCGCGCTTGGTCGCATCGCACTGGACGCACAGGGGCTTCGAGTACACGGTGATGTCCACGGGAGGAAGACCTTTCTCGGGCACCGCGCCGAGGCGGCGCGAGGAGGAGCGGACGATGCAGGTGTGGGGCGGTCCGAGGACCGGTTCCGCTGGTGCCTGCCCGGCTCCCCGAGTGCGGTTCCTCGCTGGCGGCGAGGCGGCGCACGCTCCGTGAGGAGCGGGAGGAGGGGTGGATCCCTGCGGCCTCGCCAACGCTACACCTAGTGGTCGATCGCCGGAACCACCACAAGATGTACTGAGTTACAACATTGTCATCCACATCCCAGTGTTGACGGGCTGTGGACGGATCGGGAGGGATGTGGACACTGCGAGCCCCCTACGCACTAAACCGCAGGACGATGCCTAGTAAAACGACTATTCATCTTGCTACGATTGCTACGCGAATGCTTATTTCCCGGCCATGCTTACTGATATTCTGGGTGCGAATGCCGATATTTTGTGTGTGGTTGCTGATATTCAGTACACGATTGCTGATATCTGGCGCGTGAATACTGATATTCAATATACGTTCGCTGATATCCGAGGTGTAAGCACTGATATATGCAGCCGTTTCTCAAAAACTAGTATGTAGGGTACCTCAAATATACAAAGACTAATTTCCCGAGTTACTTTAGAAGAGCTTCAGAATGAACCATTCAAAATAGACTAAGTGCGGATTACACTTAGTCTAATAATTGCATACCGTATTTTAATAATTTTGCAAGAACAATTGACCTGCCCTCCCACAATCAAAACCGAAACGTCTGCACCAAATCTTGCAAATCAGTTGCCATTTGTCTCAGCATTTGGGAGGATGCGGAGATTTCCTCCATGGAAGCTGTTTGCTCTTCAGAGGCAGCTGCAA
>NZ_MUXB01000223.1:0-503 GCF_001994935.1 Herbaspirillum sp. VT-16-41 | reverse complement strand
TGTCATCGCGCTTACGAGGGATTTCCCCCTGTTTGTTTGGCGCGTCTTTAACATCTTTGGTGTGTTGGTCATCGGACTGGTGATGTGTGGCCATATTTTCCTCCCGTGTTGTTTTATCGAGTATAGACAATCGGGATCGGGGACCGGAGGAATGGCGAATATTCCCTGGCATTCAGTCTGTTCCCCACCCGGTCGTAACCCCGGATGGCGGCGCAAACGCCTTATCCGGGCGCGATAGCGGGAGCGGGAACTACTCCTCACCCGCTTGATGATAGCGACGCCATGCGCCCGGCGGCATACTGTATTTGCGGGTAAAAACCCGGGTAAAAGTTTGCTGGGAGTCGAAGCCGTAGCGGGTGGAGATGGTGATGATCGACTCCTTTGTCACGCTCAGGTCGTGGGCGGCGCCTTCCAGCTTTTTGTTGCGAATATACACGCCTAACGGAATATCAATAATCGGATGAAAGAGGCGCTGTAAATGCCATTTGGAGTAACCTGCCCGG
>NZ_MUXB01000191.1:0-904 GCF_001994935.1 Herbaspirillum sp. VT-16-41 | reverse complement strand
CGTTAGGTTATTCTCAGGGCAGAAATACACACATATATAATGATTGGCTTCACCCTAACCCAAACTAATAAAGAAGATAAAGACAATGAGATACTCACTCTAACTAAAACAAGTAATTAAAAAATAAAAAGAGAGGTAGGTGATAACCAATGTTTGATATAGGTGAAAAAATCCAAGAGTTCTTTATTGATTTTATAAATGATGTTATGGAAAGAACGTTTGATTTGATTTCCAAATTACTTTTTAGCTCCGAGGGAATGACAGGTTTTTTCAGTGAATTATACGGTATATTTGTCGGTGTTGGCGCAATGCTTATGGTTTGTATCGTTTTATTTAAAATAATACAAGGATTATTAGAATCGGCAGCTAGTGGTGAATCACAGGAAGTTCACATGTGGCACCAGGGCTTCCTGCTGACCGAACAATGGTGGAATGCTGCCACGCGGGACGTCTGGGGTGTCGAAAAACATCATGCCGATCTGGTCAATTTCGCTGCGCGCCAGCTACTGGACATGTTCTCGCCCGGCAACTATCTTTTGACCAATCCGGAAGTGCTGCGTGTGAGCGTGGAACAAGGCGGCAACAATCTCCTGACCGGTCTGCAGAACTGCATGAACGACATGGTCGGTCTGCTGCTGGAACAGCCCACCAGTACCGATCGCAGCTTCCTGCCCGGCAAGGATGTGGCGATCACGCCCGGCAAGGTGGTCCTGCGCAACGACATCATGGAATTGATCCAGTACGCCCCGGCCGGCAAGGCGGTGTATCCGGAGCCGCTGCTGATCATTCCGGCCTGGATCATGAAGTACTACATCCTCGACCTGTCACCGGCGAACTCGCTGATCCGCTATCTGGTCGAGCGCGGTCACACGGTATTCTGCGTCTCCTGGAAGAACCCCGGTCC
>NZ_MUXB01000063.1:0-512 GCF_001994935.1 Herbaspirillum sp. VT-16-41 | reverse complement strand
GGGGAAGGGAGCTTTTTTCCATCCGCATCAAAAGGTATTGCTAGTTGGTTTCCACAAAATGAACGAAGCCGTGCCATGTCCTTCATGCTTACTTCCGGTACGATTATGGGTGTTGTAACACCAATCATTGGTACCCAGTCTATGCAAACGATCGGCTGGAGAATGATCTTTTATATTGCGGGTGCTATCGGTATTCTGCTGGTTTGTCTGTACATGTTTTTCTTAAAAGAGCGGAATGTTTCAAATGAAGGAAAAATTGAAAACCCTTCCAAGAATAAAGCTCCATTAAGAGAAGTTTTAAAAACCCCAATTATATGGAATTTGTTTATTGCTTATTTTGCGATTTATGCCGTGCAATGGGGATTAATGGCATGGATGCCAACCTATTTAGTTGAGGAACGCAATCTCAACTTAACATCCGTTGGATACATTTCAGCTATTCCAGCAGTTGCAGGTATTATTGCAATGCTTGCAAGCGGCTATATTTTAGATAAATTGCCTGAAGGAAAAGA
>NZ_MUXB01000133.1:0-205451 GCF_001994935.1 Herbaspirillum sp. VT-16-41 | reverse complement strand
GAACGGTCAGCGGTGGTGCAAACAAAGTCTGAGCGAGCTTTCGAGCTGGTAACAAGCTTAACTGAACGGCATTACGGCTGTGACCGCGCTTTTTTCATGCCGTGCTGCAGGCCGAGACCGTGGACGGGTGGACGGGCCAGGCCCGGGGTTTTACCCCGGAAATTGCCGCAGGCCATCCAGGTCGTTGATGGTGATGCTGCCGTAATCCACCTTCAGCAGGCCGGCCTTTTCCAGTACCTGCAGGGCCTGGTTGGCGCGCTGGCGCGAGGTGCCGGAGAGATTGCCGACCTCTTCCTGCGAAATCTGCAGGTTGCGGCCGATGCCCGGGTTCAGGTAGGGATTGAAGAGGGCCGCCAGGCAGCGTGCCACGCGGGCATCCGGCTCCAGCATGCGGTCGTATTCCACCAGCGAAATGAACAGCGCCAGGCGCTCGTTCAACTGCGTCACCAGGAAACGGTTGAAGGGGATGCTGTTGTCCAGCAACCAGATGTAGGTGGCCTTGGGCATGTACAGCAATTCGCTCTCGCGCAGTGCCACCACATCGTACTTGCGCGGCTCGTCCTTGAGCAGCGAGCCTTCGCCCAGCCAGCCGCCATTGGCCATGCCGGCGAAGGAGACAGTCTTGCCCTCGGGCGAGACGCTGCTCATCTTCAGCAAGCCTTCATGCACGCCGATCCAGTGCGCGACCGGGTCACCCTTGCGGCAGACATAGCCACCGGCGGCAATCTTGCGGCTGACCACTTCGGATTCCACGCGGGCCAGTTGCTCTTCGGTCAGCGCCTGCGCCCATATGCTCTTGGACAGCATGCGTCGAATTGATGTCTCCATGATGATGCGTCGCAATATCGAAAGTTTGTCAATTGTCGGTGAGATGACATCCACTGGCAACCTCTCACTCTACTATCATCGCAAAAAAGGCCTGAACCAAACCCAGGCCAACCATAGAGACAGGACAGCTGGCATGCCCGACACAATGACTGCCGCAGTAAGAGCAGCGTAAGCCTGGCAGCACAGACTGATCCGACACCGGATTCGCCTCGATACACGGAAAAGTGAACGGGCGAATCTTTCGAACCTGCACAAGAAGGTGGGAAGATGGTGGAGACGAGACAAGACAACCAGGCCGCGACCTTTCCGCGGCTGCTGCAGGCGCATGCCCGCCAACGCCCCGAGCGGGCTGCCTTCCGCGAGAAGGACCTGGGCATCTGGCAGACCACGACCTGGCGCCAGGTGGCCGACGAGGTGCGCAGCTTTGCCTGCGGCCTGGCGGCCCTGGGCTTCAAGCGCGGCATGAGCCTGGCCATCATCGGCAACAACTGCCCGCGCCTGTATTGGGCCATGAGCGCCGCGCAGGCGCTGGGTGGCATGCCGGTGCCGCTGTACCAGGACGCACCGGCCGCCGACATGGCCTATGTGCTGGCCGACGCCAACGTCGACTTCGTCATGGCCGAAGACCAGGAGCAGGTCGACAAGGTCTTCGAGATCAAGGAAAACCTGCCTCGCATCGCCCACGTCATCTATGACGACGAACGTGGCATGCGCAACTACCACCAGCCCGAGCTGCTGTCCTTTGCCCGCGTGCAGGAACTGGGGCGCGCCTACGAGCACGCCCACCCCGACTTCTTCGAGAAGGAAGTCGCGGCCGGCTCGCCCGACGACGTCGCCATCATCCTCTATACCTCCGGCACCACCGGCAAGCCCAAGGGCGTGTGCCATTCGCACCGGGCCATGATCACCACCGCCACCACGCTGGTGGAGTTCGATCACCTGGACCAGGACGACGACATCCTGTGCTACCTGCCGCTGGCCTGGGTGGGTGACTTCCTGTACTCCTTCGCCCAGCAGCACGTCGCCGGTTTCTGCCTGAACTGTCCGGAGTCGCCCAATACCGTCATGACCGACCTGCGCGAGATCGGCCCGACCTATTACTTCGCGCCGCCGCGCGTGTATGAAAACATCCTGACCCAGGTCATGATCCGCATCGAGGATGCGGGCTGGCTCAAGCGCAAGATGTTCCATGGTTTCATGCGCGTGGCGCGTCGGGTCGGCATGCGCATCCTGGATGGCAAGCCGGGCGTTTCACTGATGGACCGGCTGCAATATGCGCTGGGCGACCTGCTGGTCTACGGGCCATTGAAGAACGTGCTGGGCATGTCGCGCCTGCGCGTGGCCTATACCGGCGGCGAGGCCATCGGCCCCGACCTGTTCGACTTCTACCGCTCCATGGGCATCAACCTGAAGCAGCTCTATGGCATGACCGAGACCTGCGTGACGGTGTGCATGCAGCCCTCGGGCGACGTCAAGCTCGATAGCGTAGGCCGGCCCATGAAGGGCGTGGAAGTGCGCATCGACGACAACGGCGAAGTGCTGGTGCGTTCGCCTGGTCTGATGAAGGAATACTTCAAGCGCCCCGACGCCACCGCCGAGGCCATCGACGCCAACGGCTACTTCCACACCGGTGATGCCGGCTTCTTCGACAGCGACGGCCACCTCAAGATCATCGACCGCGCCAAGGATGTCGGCAAGATGGCCTGCGGCAGCATGTTTGCGCCCAAGTACATCGAGAACAAGCTGAAGTTCTTCCCCTTCATCAAGGAAGCGGTGACCTTCGGCAATGGCCGCGAGCAGTGCATGGCCTTCATCAACATCGACATGGATGCCGTGGGCAACTGGGCTGAACGGCGCAACCTGCCTTACAGCGGCTACACCGACCTGGCCGCCAATCCGGCGGTGTACGAACTGGTGCGCGAATGCGTGGAAAAGGTCAATGCCGACCTGGTGGCCGACCCGCTGCTGGCCGATTCGCAGGTCCATCGCTTCCTGATCCTGCACAAGGAACTGGACCCCGACGATGAAGAACTGACCCGCACCCGCAAGGTCCGGCGCGGCTTCATCGCAGAGAAGTACGCGGTGCTGATCGAGGCGCTCTACGACGGTCGCGCATCGCAGTACATCGAGACCCAGGTCAAATTCGAGGATGGTCGCCAGGGCATGATCGCAGCCGACCTGAAGATCGCCGAGGCCAAGACCTTCAAGACGCTGCAAAGCGCCGCCTGAGCAGCACGCAGTCCCGTCCCGGGCGCCTTGCCAGCGCGCCCGGCCAGCAGCGTAGCCCGACCAGACCACCGCTGAATGAATACGACCATGAAACGACACCTGTCTTCCGAAATCCTGCCCTCGGGCCTGCCACCCGTGACCAGCCCCGACGAAGAAGCAGCGGCCGTGGCCGCCAACGGGCGCCGCATCGGCGAGGTCATCCTGGACCTGCAGAACATCTCGCTGTCCTTCGGTGGCGTGAAGGCGCTGACCGACATTTCCTTCGATGTGCGCGAACATGAAATCCGCGCCATCATCGGCCCCAACGGCGCCGGCAAGAGCTCGATGATCAACGTCATCAACGGCGTCTACCATCCGCAGAAAGGCCAGATCCTCTATCGCGGCCAGCCGCGCCTGGGCATGCATCCCAGCGCCATCGCGCGCCAGGGCATTGCCCGCACCTTCCAGAACATCGCGCTCTTCAAGGGCATGACGGTGCTGGACAACATCATGACCGGGCGCAACACCAAGATGCGCTCGGGCCTGTTCTCCAACGCCCTGTGGTGGGGCGCGGCCCGCAACGAGGAAATCGAGCATCGCCGCAAGGTGGAGGAGGTCATCGATTTCCTGGAAATCCAGCACATCCGCAAGACCCCGGTGGGACGCCTGCCCTACGGCCTGCAAAAGCGCGTGGAGCTGGCGCGGGCGCTGGCGGCCGAACCGCACATGCTGCTGCTGGACGAACCCATGGCCGGCATGAACGTGGAAGAAAAGCAGGACATGTGCCGTTTCGTGCTGGATGTGAATGACCAGTTCGGCACCACCATCGTGCTCATCGAACACGACATGGGCGTGGTCATGGATATCTCCGACCGGGTGGTGGTGCTGGACTACGGCAAGAAGATCGGCGACGGCACGCCCGACGAGGTGATGAGCAATCCCGAAGTGATCAAGGCCTACCTGGGGACCTCGCACTGAGGCTTGATACGGGATCGGCTGCGATGCAGGGCATCAATAAATAATATAAATAATAAAAACAATATCGAAGGCGGTAGCAAGGAGACGACATGCAATTCTTCCTCGAAGTCACCCTGAGCGGACTGCTCTCCGGGTTGATGTATTCACTGGTGGCCCTGGGCTTCGTGCTGATCTACAAGGCCTCCGGGGTGTTCAATTTCGCGCAGGGGGCGATGGTCTATTTCGCCGCGTTGGCGGTGGTAGGCCTGATGGAGAAGGGCATGCCGATGTGGGCCGCCATCATCGGCGCCTTCGTGGTGATGATCCTGGTGGGCCTGGCCACCGAACGCTTCGTGCTGCGCAAGCTAGTCAACCAGCCGCCGATCACGCTCTTCATGGCCACCATCGGCCTGACCTTCTTCCTGGAAGGCCTGGGACCCTTGCTGTTCGGCAGCGAAGTGCGCCCCATCGACCTGGGCATCGTCGACGAACCGATCCAGTCGGTGATGGACAGTGTCGGCATCGGCCTCTCCAAGTTCGATCTCTTTGCCTCGGGCATGGTGGTGGCGCTGGTGGCGGCGCTGGCGCTGTTCTTCCAGAAGACCAAGGTGGGCCGGGCGCTGCGGGCCGTGGCTGATGACCACCAGGCCGCGCTGTCGCTGGGCATCCCGCTGCAGCATATCTGGGCGGTGGTGTGGGGCGTGGCCGGTTTCGTGGCGCTGATCGCCGGCCTGCTCTGGGGCTCGCGCAACGGCGTGCAGTTCGCGCTGACCATGACGGCGCTGAAGGCCTTGCCGGTGCTGATCCTGGGTGGCTTCACCTCGATCCCCGGGGCGATCGTGGGCGGGCTCATCATCGGCGCCTCCGAAAAGCTGGCCGAAATCTATATCCCGCCGGTGATGCAGGATGCCTTCGGCGGCAACTTCGGCGGCATCGAAGGCTGGTTCCCGTATGTGTTCGCACTGCTGTTCCTGCTGGTCCGGCCGGAAGGCCTGTTTGGCGAGCGGCATATCGACCGGGTATGAGAGTGGGGCGAAGCAACGATGGCGATCTGACGCCGTTCGCCCTGAGTAGGCCGACGGCCGTATCGAAGGGCAGTTTCCGTGATCGGCAGCCGGTGCACAGGCTTCGATACGCCGCCTGGGGCGGCTACTCAGCCCGAACGGGCTGTTCAATCCAGCAACAAGGAGGATGCAATGCTGTACCGTGAAGCCGGACAATTCAAGACAAGCTACATCGCCGACAGCCAGATCTTCCCGATCCGCCAGGATCGCATCATCTTCACGCTGTTCATGGTGTTCGCCTTCGTGGCCGTGCCGCTGCTGGGCAGCGAATACTGGTTCTCGGCCATCCTGGTGCCGTTCCTGGTCTTCGCGCTGGCCGCACTGGGCCTGAATGTGCTGACCGGCTATGCCGGCCAGCTCTCGCTGGGGTCGGCCGCCTTCATGGCGGTGGGGGCCTACGCGGCCTACAACTTCCAGTTGCGGGTGGAGGGCATCCCCATCGTCGCCACGCTGCTGCTCTCGGGCGGGTGCGCGGCGCTGGTGGGCGTGCTCTTCGGGTTGCCTTCGCTGCGCATCAAGGGCTTCTACCTGGCCGTGGCCACGCTGGCGGCGCAGTTCTTCGTGGTGTGGGCGCTGACCAAGTTCCCCTGGTTCTCCAACAACAGTTCCTCGGGCGTGATCAGCACCCCCAAGATCGATTTCTTCGGCATCGCCATCGACACCCCCGTGCGCAAGTACCTGTTCGTGCTGGCCGTGGTGAGCGTGCTGGCGCTGGTGGCCAAGAACCTGGTGCGTTCCTCCACCGGGCGCGCCTGGATGGCGGTGCGCGACATGGACGTGGCCGCCGAGGTGATCGGCATTCCCCTGATGCGCACCAAGCTGACCGCCTTCGCCGTCAGTTCCTTCTACTGCGGCGTGGCCGGGGCGCTGTATGCGTTCTGCTACCTGGGTTCGGTGGAACCGGACGGCTTCTCGCTGGACCTGTCCTTCCGCATCCTGTTCATGATCATCATCGGCGGCGTGGGCAGCATCCTCGGCTCCTTCCTCGGTTCGGCCTTCATCCTGCTGCTGCCGATCTTCCTGGACAACGCGCTGCCGCCGCTGGCCGCGCTGCTGCACCTGCCGTTCACCAATGCCACCGTGTCGCACATCCAGATGATGGTGTTCGGCGCACTGATCATCTTCTTCCTCATCGCCGAGCCGCACGGGCTGGCGCGGCTGTGGCAGATCGCCAAGGAAAAACTGCGTCTGTGGCCGTTCCCGCACTGAGGGTTCGCCGAGTGACGCAACACTGCATCAAGGTAGGCGGGGGCCGGATCACCGGCGCCCGATAAAAGTCGGCAACGACAACATAAAGGAGACGAGACCATGAAGACCATGAAGCATCTCAGGCAGCTGGTAGTGGCGACCGCCTGTGCCGCCAGCCTGCTGTCGGCGGCGGCCCCGGCGCTGGCCCAGACCAATGACCAGTTCATTGCCATCCCCAGCTACCGCGTCGGCCCCTATGGGACCAATGGCCAGTCCTACTACGGCGGCTATGTCGATTACCTGAACTACGTCAACCTCAAGGAAGGCGGCGTCAACGGCGTCAAGCTGTCCTGGGAAGAGTGCGAGACCGAGTACAACAACGCCAAGGGCGTGGAGTGCTACGAGCGCATGAAGAACAAGAACACGGTCACCCACGGCACGGCCATCAACCCCATGGCCACCGGCATCTCCTACGCCCTCATCGACAAGACCGCAGAAGACAAGGTGCCGCTGGTGATGATCGGCTATGGCCGCACCGATGCGGTGGACGGCTCGGTGTTTCCGTATGCCTTCCCGCTGGTGACGACCTACCAGATGCAGGTCTCGGCCATCGTCAAGTACCTGGCCGGCAAGAACAATGGCTCGCTGGCCGGCAAGAAGATCGTCTTCCTGTACCACGATTCGGCCTATGGCAAGGAGCCCATCGTGGCGCTGCAGGCCGAGTCCTCCATCGGCAAGTTCAAGCTGGTGGAAATCCCGGTGGCCCACCCCGGCAACGAACAGGGCGCGCAGTGGCTGCGCATCCGCCAGGAAAATCCGGACTACGTCATCTTCTGGGGCTGGGGCGTGATGAACCAGACCGCGCTGAAGGCGGCGCAGAAGGTCGGTTATCCGCGTGACAAGATCGTCGGTTCCTGGTGGGCCGGATCGGAAGAAGACACCATTCCGGCAGGCGAAGCCGCCAAGGGCTATCTGTCGGCGACCTGGAACGTGGCCGGCAAGGATGTCCCGGTGATCGCCGATATCGACAAGGTGGTCTATGGCGCGGGCAAGGGCAACATGCAGGACAAGAACAAGCTCGGCTCCATCCTCTACAACCGTGGCGTGTCGGCCGCCATTGCCACCGTGGAAGCGGTGCGCACCGCCCAGGACAAGTTCGGCAAAGGCAAGGTCATGAGCGGCGAGCAGGTGCGCTGGGGCTTTGAGAACCTCAACATCACCGATGCTCGCCTCAAGGCCCTGGGTGCCACCGGACTGCTGCCGGAGATCAAGACCTCCTGCGAAAACCACGAAGGATCGGGCAAGGTGAAGATCCAGCAATGGGACGGCAGCAAGTGGGTGCTGGTGTCGGACTGGATCGAGGGTAACAAGAACCTGATCCACCCGCTGTTCAAGGCTTCCGCTGCGAAATACGCAAAAGAAAAAGGCATCACTCCTGCCTGCATGAAGTAGGCGCTTGCGCCGGCGGCCTTGCTCGTCTCCCACCGCCGCCGGTGCTTTTTTGGAAATGCGACAGACCATGAATGCCACACCGATTCCGACCAGTGCCAGCACCGTCCACAGCGCAGCCGCCCCGGCGGTGGCCAAGGCATTGGCCCTCAACAATATCGAAGTGATCTATGACCACGTGATCCTGGTCCTGAAGGGCGTCTCGCTGGATGTGCCGGAGGGCAAGATCGTGGCCCTGCTGGGTGCCAACGGTGCCGGCAAGAGCACCACCCTCAAGGCCATCTCCAACCTGCTGCATGCCGAGCGGGGCGACGTCACCAAGGGCAGCATCGAGTTCCGGGGCGAGCGGGTGGACCGCATGACGCCCAATGACCTGGTCAAGCGCGGCGTGATCCAGGTGATGGAAGGGCGCCATTGCTTCGGTCACCTCACCGTGGAAGAGAACCTGCTCACCGGGGCCTATACCCGTGGCATCAGCCATGCCGAGGTGAAGCATGAGCTGGAAAAGATCTACGATTATTTCCCGCGCCTGAAGGTGAGGCGCAAGTCGCAGTCCGGCTATACCTCCGGTGGCGAACAGCAGATGACAGCCATCGGCCGCGCCATGATGGCCAAGCCTTCGATGATCCTGCTGGACGAACCCTCCATGGGCCTGGCGCCGCAGATCGTGGAAGAGATCTTCGAGATCGTCAAGGACCTGAACAGCAAGGAAAAGGTCTCCTTCCTGCTGGCCGAACAGAACACCATGGTCGCCCTGCGCTATGCCGACTTCGGCTACATCCTGGAAAACGGCCGGGTGGTGATGGAAGGCGCAGCCCGCGAGCTGGCCGATAACGAGGACGTCAAGGAGTTCTACCTGGGCGTGTCCGGCGCCGGGCGCAAGAACTTCCGCGACATGAAGTTCTACCGCCGCCGCAAGCGCTGGCTGGCGTAAGGAGAGGGCCTCATGTCCGATCCCATCGAATTCATGCAGCAGCTGGATGCGCTGGAACGACGCGATCCGGCCCAGCGCGAAGCGCAGCTGATGCAGGCCTTGCCATCCCTGCTGGCACGTGCGCAGGCCGCACCGGGCTGGGCGCGCATCCTGGCGGGCATCGACGCTGCGGCCATCCGTTCGCGCGCGGACCTGGCGCAATTGCCGGTCACGCGCAAGTCGGACCTGAAGGAACTGCAGACCCGCGAAAGCCCCTTCGGCGGGCTCAACACCACGCCGGCACGTCAATTGCGGCGGCTGTTCGTCTCGCCCGGGCCGATCTACGATCCCGAAGGCCATGCGGCCGACTGGTGGCGCTTTGCCAGCCCGATGAAGGCGCTCGGCCTGCAGGCCGGCCACATCCTGCAGAACTGCTTTGCCTACCATTTCACGCCGGCGGCCTTCATGGTCGAAGGCGCGGCGGCCCGCCTGGGTTGCGCGGTCATTCCGGCCGGCATCGGCCAGACCGAGCTGCAGGTCAATGCGATGACGGCCCTGAAGCCGGATGCCTATGTCGGCACGCCTTCCTTCCTCAAGATCATCATCGAGAAGGCGCGGGAAATGGGCGCCGACATCTCCAGCGTGCAGCGTGCCCTGGTCAGCGCCGAAGCGTTGCCGCCGTCGCTGCGCCACTGGTTCCATGAACACGGCGTACCGCAGGTGCTGCAGCTGTATGCCTCGGCCGATATCGGCAATATCGCCTACGAGACCATGAGCGACGGCGCCGTGCATCCCGGCATGGTGCTGGACGAATCGCTGATCCTGGAAATCGTGCGGCCCGGCACCGGCGATCCGGTGGCCGAGGGCGAGGTGGGCGAGGTGGTGGTGACCTCCTTCAATCCCGACTATCCGATGATCCGCTTCGGTACCGGTGACCTGTCGGCGGTGGTACAGGGCATCTCTCCCTGCGGGCGCACCAATACCCGCATCAAGGGCTGGATGGGCCGCGCCGACCAGACCACCAAGGTCCGCGGCATGTTCGTCCATCCCTCGCAGGTGGCCGATGTGCTGCGCCGCCATGGCGACGTGCTGCGTGCGCGGCTGGTGGTGTCCGGCGAGATGGCCAATGACGTCATGACCCTGCATTGCGAAGTGGGGGATCCGGCTGATCCGGCGGTCGATGTCACGGCGCTGGCCGGCAGCCTGCGTGATGTGACCAAGCTGCGCGGCGAGGTCCTGCTGGTGGCGCCGGGCAGCCTGCCCAACGATGGCAAGGTGATCGAGGATGCGCGCAAGTACGAATGAATGCATTGCCAGCGGGCTTCGTCATCGGACCAGCCCGCGCCGCGGCTGACCGTTCGTACTGAGTAGGCCCGTCAGGGCCGTATCGAAGGCGCTCATGAGGTGCTGCCGTCACGCCGCCTTCGATACGCGGCTGCGCCGCTACTCAGTCCGCTCAGTCCGAACCGATGGTGAGGGAGGAATGCACAAAATGTCTTGCGATCAGTCACATCCCTGCTTGTGCATGTGAAGGTTCGGGCATAGAATCATTCGCGGAACATGTGTTCCAACGTCGCTCGGACGGTTCCGGGCGCTTACGTGAAAGTCTTCCATGACGCAATCCGCCGATTCGCGCGATTCCTCGCGCTCGCCTGACGCTTCTTCTTCCTCTTCCTCCGTTTCTGCTGCATCCACCGACGCCTTCCCGGTCAGCTTCCCGCGTATCGAACGCTTGCCGCCCTACGTCTTCAACATCACCGCCGAACTGAAGATGGCGGCGCGCCGGCGTGGCGAAGACATCATCGACATGTCCATGGGTAACCCCGATGGCCCAACCCCACCGCACATCGTCGAGAAGCTGGTGGAGGTGGCGCAGCGTCCCGATACCCACGGCTATTCGTCGTCCAAGGGCATCCCGCGCCTGCGCCGCGCCATCGCGCACTGGTACCGCAGCCGCTACGAGGTGGACTTCGATCCCGACAGCGAGGCCATCGTCACCATCGGTTCCAAGGAAGGCCTGGCGCACCTGATGCTGGCCACGCTGGACAAGGGCGATACGGTCCTGGTACCCAATCCCAGCTACCCCATCCACATCTACGGCGCGGTCATCGCCGGCGCCAATATCCGCTCGGTGCGCATGAGCCCGGGCGTGGACTTCTTCGACGAGCTGGAACGCGCCGTGCGCGAGAGCTATCCCAAACCGAAGATGATGATCCTGGGCTTCCCCTCCAACCCGACGGCGCAATGCGTGGAACTGGAGTTCTTCGAACGGGTGGTCAAGCTGGCACGGGAACACCAGATCCTGGTGGTGCATGACCTGGCCTATGCCGACATCACCTTCGATGGCTGGAAAGCACCGTCCATCATGCAGGTGCCGGGCGCGCGCGAGGTCGCGGTGGAGTTCTTCACCCTCTCCAAGAGCTACAACATGGCCGGCTGGCGGATCGGCTTCATGGTCGGCAATGCCCGTCTGGTGGCGGCCCTGGCGCGCATCAAGAGCTATCACGACTACGGCAGTTTCACGCCGGTGCAGGTGGCGGCCATTGCCGCGCTGGAGGGCGACCAGGCTTGCGTGGAGGAAATCCGCGCCAACTATGAAAAGCGCCGCAACGTGCTGGTCAAGGGCCTGCACGAGGCCGGCTGGATGGTCGATGTACCCAAGGCCTCGATGTACATCTGGGCGCGCATTCCGGAACCGTATCGCCAGTTCGGCTCGCTGGAGTTCTCGCGCATCCTGCTGGAGCAGGCCAAGGTCTGCGTCTCGCCCGGCATCGGCTTCGGCGAATATGGTGACGAGTACGTGCGCTTCGCCCTGATCGAGAACGAATCCCGCATCCGCCAGGCCATTCGCGGCATCAAGACCATGTTCAAGAACGCCAAGGGGGCGTGATACAGGTCTGAAGTCGAGGCTAAAGTCGTGGCCACGGTCGAGGCCATAGCCAGAGCGGCGCCGGAACCGCGCCGCCTGGCTGAGGTCTTAGCTGAACCTTCAGTTTTTTGATGATTAATATGATTAAAAAAACAATATTCGCCACCCTGTTCGCGCTTGCAGCCTCCGCTGCCGTCCTGCCGGTGGCACAGGCCCAGGTGTCGGTCAACATCAACATCGGCGCGCCGCCGCCACCGCGGGCCGAACCGTTGCCGCCGCCGCGTCATGGCTATGTGTGGGCACCGGGTTTCTGGGACTGGGACGGGCATCGCCATGTGTGGCGTCAGGGCCATTGGCTGCGTGAACGGCCAGGCTATGTCTATGCCGCTCCGGTCTGGCATCAGGGGCCGCGTGGCTGGGAACTGCAGCGCGGCGGCTGGCGCGGTGGCCCGCCACCGGGTCGGGGTCCGCGTGATCATGACCGCCATGACCGTCATGACCGCCATGATGATCGTGGTCCCGGTGGTGGACCGGGCCACGGACCGGGCTGTCCGCCGGGTCATGCGCGCAAGGGTGAGTGCTGATCCAGCCGCAGGAACGGCTGAGACCGGTCAAGCCAAGAAAAATCGGCCGCGACGTGAAGGCGTCGCGGCCGATTTTTTATGGAACGGGCAACGGCCTCAGGTCTTGTCCATCAAGGCCGAGATGGCGAAGGAGACAATGCCTGCGGTGACGCAGATCACTGCCAGCCGGTAGTGGGGAATGAGCTTGCCGACGAAGGGCAGCAGGAAGTACAGGACGATGGCGATCAGGATGCTGGTCAGGAGTCTTTTCATTGTCATGGCGATGAGGGTTGAACGCTGCCGCTATGATAGTGCGATTTGCTCGTCGTGGTGACGTCAGCGCGCTGCGGGGCTGGCTGCCGGGGGTGTCGTCGGCGCTGCCTTGGGAACGGCGTTAGGGGTGGCGGGTGCGATGGGAGCAGTGGGCGCAGCATTGGCCGCCGGCTTGAGCGGTGTCGCGCCCGGCGGCAGCTGGTCGTCCTCGTTGTCGTTCTTGGGGCCTCCGCCACGGGCATTGAAGAAGCTGATCACGGTGCGCGAGGTATCCAGGTTCTGCGAGGACTTGCCACCATTGATGATGGGCACCACGCCGCCCGGCCAGGCATGGCCGCCGCCCTTGACCTCATACAGCACCACCGCCTGCGGATCGGTCTTGCTGGCATAGGTGTATTGGCGGATGGTGGTGCCGTCGCCGGCGGTGTCGGGGATGTCGTTGACCGCCGGGCGCGGATTGGCGCCGTCGGCCTTGATGAAGGCTTCGATGCTGCGTGCCACCGACAGGCGCGGCACCTGCGAGACCTCCTGCTTGCCCATGCCACCCAGGAAGGGAATGAAGGGGTCGTCGCTGCCGTGGATGTGCAGCAGCGGCATGGGCGCCTTGACGGTCTCGGGCGGCACGTCCAGTACCGCGCTGACCACGGCCACCGCCTTGAACAGTTCGGGCGCTTCGGCCGCCATGCGATAGGCCATCATGCCGCCATTGGACACGCCCACCAGGTAGACGCGCTGGCGGTCGACCAGGCCGTCGGCCACCAGCTTGCCGACCAGGGCGCGCAGGAAGGCCACGTCATCGACCTTGTGCATCTGCGCATAGCCGCAGCAGCCGCCCGAATTCCAGGTGCGGGCATCGATGGCCAGGCCGGTACCGTTGGGATAGACGATCATGTAACCGGCGGCCTCGGCAATCTCGGTCAGGCCGGTGGCACGCGCCATCAGCGAGCCGCTGGAGCCGCTGGCATGCAGGGCGATGATCAGCGGCTGCGCTTCGCCGACGACGTTGCGTTCGGAAAAATAGGCGCGGGCGAGATTGCCCACGCGCAGGGTCTTGAGGGAGAGATCAACCGCCTGGCCGGGCAGGGCCGTCAGCAGGGACAGGCCGCACACGGCCGCCAGCATGGCGCGCTGCAGTGCGCGCGAGGGACGGTGGTGTTTCGGGAAGCGAAGCGTCATGGAAGCGTGGGCAGGCAGGGTTGACCAACAGGATTGGTCAACGATAGTGGGCATTTCCGTGATGGTAATGCCCATGACGTACCGACGCAAAGCGATTTACACCCTGCGCCGGCAGCCAACCTGCCCGCCGGCTCAGCCGCGGGCCGGGATATTCAGGCCGCGCACCACGGCCGGACGCGCCACGAAGGCTTCCAGCGCGCGCGCCACGTTCGGGAAATCCTTGAAGCCGACCAGCTCGGCCGCTTCGTAGAAACCGATCAGGTTGCGAATCCAGGGGAAGGTGGCGATGTCGGCGATGGAATATTCGTCGCCGGCCAGCCACTGATGCTGCGCCAGCTGCTTGTCCATGACGCCCAGCAGGCGCCTGGATTCGTTGACGTAGCGGTCGCGTGGACGCTTGTCTTCATATTCCTTGCCGGCGAAGCGATGGAAGAAGCCCAACTGGCCGAACATCGGACCGACCCCACCCATCTGGAACATCACCCACTGGATCACCTGGTAGCGCGCGGCGGCATCCTGCGGCAGGAACTTGCCGCTCTTCTCGGCCAGGTACAGCAGGATGGCGCCGGATTCGAACAGCGGCAGCGGCTTGCCGCCCGGGCCGTCGGGATCGATGATGGCCGGAATCTTGTTGTTCGGGTTCAGCGACAGGAAGGCCGGCGACATCTGGTCATTGGTCTCGAAGCTCACCAGGTGGGCTTCGTAGGGCAGGCCGGTTTCTTCCAGCATGATCGACACCTTCACGCCATTGGGCGTGGGCAGCGAGTACAGCTGGATGCGTTCGGGATGTTGTGCCGGCCATTTCTGGTCGATGGGGAAAGCAGACAAGGGATGGCTCATGCGGGGCTCCTAGGCAGCGGAAATATGGAATTCGCGGTCCTGGGCGAATTTCTCGAAGGCCTCCACCGACACGGGCCGGCAGAAGAAATACCCCTGATAGGCATGACAGCCGGCATCGGCCAGGAAGGAGCGCTGGGCGTCGGTTTCAACGCCTTCGGCGATGACGCCCAGGCCCAGGCTCTGGGCCAGGTTCACGATGGTCTTGGCAATCGAGGCGTCGTTGGGATCGATCAGGACATCGCGTACGAAAGACTGGTCGATTTTAAGCTGATTCAGCGGCAGCCGCTTGAGGTAGGACAGCGAGGAGTAGCCGGTGCCGAAATCGTCCAGCGAAAACTCCACGCCATAAGCCTTGAGGGCGAACATCTTCTGGATGATGTCCTCGACGTTGTCCACCAGCAGGCTTTCGGTGAGTTCCAGTTTCAGGCGACGCGGGTTGGCGCCGGTGCGTTCGATGGCGTCGAGCACGGTCTGCACGAAATCGGGTTCGCGCAATTGCGGCGCACTGACGTTGACGGCGATGGAGAGCTCGGCCATGGCCGGACGCTTGGCCCAGATCGCCAGTTGCTTGCAGGCGGTCTCCAGCACCCAGTTGCCCAGGGAGAGGATTAGTCCGGTCTCCTCGGCCAGCGGGATGAAGTCACCCGGCGGCACCATGCCACGCTGTGGATGCTGCCAGCGCACCAGCACTTCGGCGCCGGTCACGCGTCCACCTTCGACCACCTGCGGCTGGTAGTGCAGCAGCAACTGGTCGCCCTCGATGGCCTTGCGCAGGCCGGCTTCCAGGGTGGCGCGCTCCAGCACGGCGGTCTGCATCGCCGGATCGAAGAAGCGCAACGCATTGCGGCCGGTCTCCTTGGCCTTGTACATGGCCAGGTCAGCCTGCTTCATCAGTTCGTCCACCGAGGCCGCGCGCCCCAGGAAGACGGTAGCGCCGATGCTGGCGGTGGCGCGGTATTCGACGTCGTCGAGCTGGAAGGTCGAGCCCAACGCCGCCAGGATCTTCTCGCCGATGGCACGGGTCTGGGTGGCGGCTTCCTGCTGCAGCTCATTGAGCCCTTCCAGCACCACCACGAACTCATCGCCGCCGACCCGGGCCACGGTATCGTTTTCGCGCACGTTGGCCACTAGCCGCTGGGCTACCTGCTTGAGCAGGGTGTCGCCCTTTTCATGGCCGACGGTGTCGTTCAAGGTCTTGAAGTGGTCCAGATCGATGAACAGCAGCGCGCCGCAGGTGCGGGTGCGCAGCGACAGGGCGATGGCCTGCTTCAGGCGATCCAGCAGCAGGGTGCGGTTGGGCAGGCGGGTCAGGGCGTCGAAGAAGGCCAGTTCGCGGATGCGCTCCTCGGCCAGCTTGCGGTCGCTGATGTCGTGATGGGTGCTGACGTAATGGGTGACCTGGTTGTCCCGGTTCTTGACCGCCGAGATGGTCAGCCATTCGGGATAGACCTCGCCGTTCTTGCGGCGGTCCCAGATTTCGCCCTGCCATTTGCCGAAGCGCCGGATGCTCTCGCGCATTTCCTGGAAGAAGGCCGGGCCGTGGCGGTCCGAGCGCAGCAGGTTGGGATGCTTGCCGACGATTTCCTCGGCGGTATAGCCGGTGATTTCGGTGAAGGCCTTGTTCACGCGCAGGATCTTGCTGTTGGCATCGGTGATGAGCATGCCTTCGCGTGAATCGAAGGCCACCGCCGAGATGCGCAGCTCGGCTTCGATCTGCTTGCGATCGGTGATGTCGCGGCTGCTGGTACGAAAGCCCGTGAAGTTGCCCTGCGAATCGGTGATCGGTGCCGATGACAGGGCCAGCCAGAACACCGTGCCATCCTTGCGCACGCAACGGAACTCGACATCCTCGCGCTTCTGGCCGTCCATGCAGCGTGCCAGTTCGGCGCGGATGCGGCGTTCGTCATCGGGGTGCACGATGCAGCCGATGAAGTCCGGCATGGCCAGGCATTCCTCGACGCTGTAGCCGGTGTAGTCGCGCACGGCATGGTTGATCCAGCGCGGGCGGCCGTCCAGGCCCCACCAGACTTCCCAGTTGACGGTGCAGTCGGCAATGGCACGGAACTGTTCTTCGCTGGCGCGTAGCTCCACCGTCATCTTCTGCGCCAGTCGCACCGCGCGCACCCGGCTGGACATCATCAGCCAGGCCAGCAGCGCCAGGGTGATGCTCATGCCGATACCGGTGGCGGCGATCAGGGGTTCGGCGTTGCGGCCAAACTGGGCGGTGAAGGCGTCGGTGGTGTGCATCGACAGCGTCCAGTTGTGATTGGCCACGACCAGGTATTCGTCGGCCTTCAGGCGGGCCGGCAGCTGTTGGTCGGTGACCGCGGAGCGGTACATCAGCGCTGCGGGCTCCTGGGTCACGCCGTCGTACAGCGAAAAGACGATGGTGCGGGTGTTTTCGCCATAGAGGCTGGCGATCACGTCGCTCATGCGGAAGACCGCATGCACCCAGCCGATCAGACTGGCGCGACGTTGTTCGATGGTGCCTTGCGGCTTGCCGCGCTCATACAGCGGCAGGTACATCATGAAGGCCGGTATTGCCGGTCCTTCCTGGGCCAGCTCCAGCTTGCCGGAGATGGTCGCCATGCCGGAGTCGCGGGCCTTTTCCATGGCCGTGCGCCGCACCGGATCAGACCACTGGTCGTTGCCGAAGGGGAAGCGATTGCGGCCCACGTAGGGCTCGCGCAGTACCGTGGGGGCATAGCCGTCACGGGTGCCGGGCGGGCGTATCTTGTAGTCGGTCACGCCCTGGCGCGCCATGCGCGCCAGATGCGCATCCAGCCCCGCAGCGGGGACCCACTCTTCGATCGAGATGACCTGGATGCCGGAGAAATTGGCGTCCAGGTTCAGGGCCTCCACGTAATCGCGGAACTGGTTGTGGTCGATGTTGCCGGTAGCACCCACCAGGCCCTGCACGCCGTGCAGCATCTGTTGGTAGGCGGCCATGCGCTGCTCGATGCGGCTGACCGTCTCGCGCAGCACGGAGGAGAACTGGGTATGCAGTTCCTTGCTGGCGGCTTCGCGCTCGTGGTCCCAGGCGGTCCAGGTCACACCCAGTCCCGTCACCAGGATCAACAGCGGGAGCGGGAGCAGGCGCAGCCAGTTCACGGCTTGCTCTGGAACTGGACCATGGCGGCGGCCAGTTCCGGGTTGAAGTATTTCTTGAAGATACGCAGCACCGTGCCATCGGCCAGCATGCCATCGACCAGGGCACGCCATTTATCCTGTTCGGCCGATGTCAGCGCCTTCTTCGACATGATCAGTCCATGCGGGATCGAAGGATCTTCGAAGCTGATGATGGCGGTGGCATCGCGGATGCGTTTTTCTTCCACCACCGGGTAGTCGAAGGGCTCCATGATCATGCCCTGGATGCGGTTCTGCAGCAGCGCCTCGTAGAGCGGCTCCAGGCCGCCGGCAAGGGAGACGCGATTGGCTGCGCTGAGCCGGTCGACCATGCGGTTGGCATTGGCGCTGTAGCGAAAGCCGCGGATCACGCCCAGCTGGAAGTTTTCGCTGCGGGCCACGTCGGCCAGTTGCGTGATGCCGGCATCCTTGCGCACCAGCAGGTAATACTTGTTGCTGAAGTACCAGGCGAAGCTGGCGTACTGGTCGCGTTCGTGGTTGGTGATGCCGGAGAGGCTGAAGTCCAGCGCCCCCGACTCGATCAACTGCCAGATGCGCGCGCGCGACATCAGGCTGACATTGACCTTGCAGCCACTGCGACGGATCAGTTCGTCGGCGAAATCCTTGTCGATGCCGGTATCGGTGGCGGCCGAGTAGAGCAGGCCATGATCATGCAGGGCCAGGGTGTAGGGACGCGAACAATCCGGTCCGGTGGGGTTGGCGGCCAGGCTGGCGGTACCGGGGGTGAGCAGTGCCGTCATGAACGCTGCCGCGCCTGCCCAGGCCACTGCGCGTTTGCCAAAGATATGACTGAAAATACCGCCCCCTGTTTGTACTCCACCATACGGACGCCTCAGCCATGATCTGGCGGATCACCGCCTTGGCCTGCAGGTCGTCCTTCCCTGAATCGTCGCTGCGGCGACGCTACCCATCTGTTCTTGTGTTCCACGCCGGAACGGGCCGTGGCGTGAGCACCTGTGCCTGCAGACAAAACGCCGTGGCGCTGCAGGTCTGGCGGCTCACCAGATGTCGGGGGGATGTTACCCGAGCACATTCCAATGCGCAACACAATGCGCGAGCCTTTGCAATTGGCTCTTGGGAAGGGGGGCTGGCCCGGAGAAAACGGCGCGACGCCGGGCCGGCGTCGCGTCCACCATCAGATGAACATGCCGCCGGAAACTTCCACCCGTTGGGCATTGATCCAGCCATTGTCCGGGCGCAGCAGCGAGGCAATGGCCGCGCCGATGTCGTCCGGCAGACCGACGCGTCCCAGCGCGGTCTGGCCGGCCACGAAGGCGTTGAGCTCGGCGTTGTCACGCACCCGGCCGCCGCCGAAGTCGGTTTCGATGGCACCCGGCGCGACGGTGTTGACGGCGATGCCACGCGCACCGAATTCCTTGGCCATGTAGCGCGTCATCACCTCGACGCCGCCCTTCATGGCCGCATAGGCGGCATAGCCGGGCAGGGAGAAGCGTGCCAGGCCACTGGAGATGTTGATGATGCGGCCACCCTGGGCCAGCAGCGGCAGCAGCGCCTGGGTCAGGAAGAACACGCCCTTGAGATGCACCTTGAAGAGTTCGTCGAAGACCGCCTCGGTGGTCTCTTCGATGCTGGCATGCATGCCCATGCCGCCGTTGTTGACCAGGTAGCTGAAGTGCTGGACCTGCCAGTGCTGCTGGAGTGCGCTCTTCATCGATGCGGCAAAGGCCGGGAAGCTGGTGCTGTCGGCCAGGTCCAGCCGCAGCGCCACGGCCTTGCCGCCGAGCGCTTCGATCTCGGTCACCGTGGCCTGGGCGGCGTCACGGTTGCCGACGTAGGTGAGAATGATGCCCACGCCTTCGCGGGCCAGGTGCAGGGCGGCATTCTTGCCCAGGCCACGGCTACCGCCGGTGATGACGGCGATGCGCGCCGGGGTGCTGGAAGTGGTGATGTTGCTCATGTCGGGCTCCTTGGTGGGAAAAGTCGGGGTGGTCGGGGTGATGTGCTGTATCACGGAGCCCAGTATATTGAGAAGGTTTTTACTAATAAATTTCTGATTTACTATTAGACTTTTCAATATTTGATAATAATCCGGGCGCGACATGAACCAGATGGACACCCTCAAGATCTTCCAGCGCGTGGCCGAGCTGGCCAGCTTCAGCGGTGCGGCGCGCCAGCTCGGCCTGCCCAATGCCAGCGTGTCGCTGGCCATCCAGCAACTGGAGCAGATGCTGGGCACGCGGCTGCTCCAGCGCACCACGCGACGCGTGCAGCTCACGCCCGACGGCGAGTCCTTCTACCGGCGCAGCAAGGAGTTGCTGGATGAATTCGAATCGCTGCGGGGGATGTTCCGTGCCGGCGGCCAGCCGCTGACCGGCAAGCTGCGGGTGGACATGTCCAGCGCCATGGCGCGCGAGGTAGTGTTGCCGGCGCTGCCGTCCTTCCTGGCACAGCATCCGCAACTGGAGATCGAGCTGTCGGCCAGCGACCGCCGGGTCGACCTGGTGGCCGAGGGTTTCGATTGCGTGCTGCGCACTGGTACCCTGGACGATTCCTCGCTGGTGGCGCGTTGCATCGGTCATCTGGTGCAGATCAATTGCGCCAGCGCCGCCTATCTCAAGCGTCACGGCGTACCGCGCACGCTGGAAGACCTGGCGCAGCACCAGCTGGTGCATTACCGCCAGGTGCTGGGCGGGCGTTCACCCGGTTGGGAATGGTTCGACGGCCGTCAGACGCATACCCTGCCCATGGCCGGCAGCGTCACCGTCAACAGCACCGAGACCTACTACGCGGCCTGTCAGGCCGGGCTGGGCCTGATCCAGTTGCCGCTGGTGGGCGCGGCCAAGCGCAAGATGCTCGATGGCGGCAAGCTGGTCGAGGTCTTGCCGCAATACCGGCCCGCGCCGATGCCGGTGAACCTGATGTATGCCAGCCGCCGCCACGTGCCGGCGCGGCTGGCGGAGTTCATGGACTGGCTGCATGCGCTGATCTTCCCGCTCACGCAAGAGGGTGGCCTGACCCGCTGACGCGCTGACCCGGGCTGCTGAGCGCTGCGGGCTTGCCAGTGCGATCAGGCCAGCATGGTCTGGCCGACCGGATCGATGGTGACCGTACCCCGCCCGATCTCGATGACCCGGCCACCGACCTGGATCGCGCCATCGGCGGCAACGTCCAGGTACAGCCGCGAAGGACGATCCACTGCCGCGCCCTGGTCGATGGCGAAGTGCGCCGGCAGCACATGGCCGGTGGCGCTGAGCCAGCCACCCAGGTTGGCGCAGGCCGAACCGGTGCCCGGATCTTCAGCCACGCCGCCCCCTTGCTTGGTAAAGAAATAGCGCGCCAGCACCTGGCCAGGCTGTGTCGCGTCGAAGGCAAAGACATAGGCGGTCTTGCGGCCCAGGCTGCTGACCGGCCAGCGCTGCAGCTGCGCGCTGTCGGGCTGGGCGCGGCGCACGGCCTCGGGCGAGACCAGCGGGATCAGGAACTGGTCGGCCCCGGTATCGACCCAGATCGGATCGCCGGCCAGGTCGCTTTCGTCCAGTGCCAGCAGGGCGGCCACCTCGGCGCGCGACAGGGGGGAGGGTGCCGTCTTCGGCCCGCCGGGGCAGGGCGCGGTAAAGGTCCAGACATCGCCTTGCGCGCGCACCGGCACCACGCCGGCCTTGAATTCCAGTGTCAGGGCGTCGCCCTTGCCGAGCAGCGCGCGCACCACCTGGGCCGTTCCCAGTGTGGGATGGCCGGCGAAGGGCATTTCATAGCCGGTGGTGAAGATGCGCACGCGGGCATCGGCCACCGTCGAGGGCAGGATGAAAGTGGTTTCGGAAAGGTTGAATTGCAGTGCCAGCGCCAGCATGGTGGCGTCATCCAGACCACGTGCATCTTCGAACACGCACAGGGGATTGCCGCCGAAGGTCGATTCGGCGAAGACGTTAAGCAGTCGGTAAGCGTAGGTGGCGGGCATGGAGGTCTCGCGGCAGGGTGGTCAGGCCGCCGATTGTAGCGACGGCCCCAGCCACGAGACAGGTACAGTTCACTCGTCGACGGCGATACAGTTACGGCCCAACTGTTTGGCGCGGTACAGGCGACGGTCGGCCAGTTCCAGGAACTCGATGCGCTGGTCCATGGGCGAGGGCACGATGGTGGCGACGCCCTGGGAAATGGTGACGGTCTCGGCCACCTGCGAGCTGGCATGCGGGATGGCCGCATCGATGATCAGGTTGCGGCAGCGCTGGGCGACCTGCAGGGCGGCCTTTTCGTCGCATTCGGGCAGGATCAGCACGAACTCCTCGCCGCCATAGCGGGCGAAGAAATCGCGACTGCGGGTGGCGGTCTCGCTGAGGATGCGCGCCACCTGCTTCAGGCATTCGTCACCGCGGATGTGGCCGTAGCGGTCGTTGTACTGCTTGAAGTAATCGATGTCGAGCATGATCAGCGACAGCGGCGCGCGTGAGCTCACCGCATTGGCCCATTCCACTTCCAGCGCCGAATCGAACATGCGGCGGTTGGCCACATTGGTCAGGCCGTCGCGATAGGACAGCGCCTCCAGTTCCTTCTGCAATTCGATCAGGCGGGCCTCGGTCTTCTTGCGTTCGGTGATGTCGAACATGAAGCCGATCAGCGCATTGGGGCTGCCGTCTTCATTGCGCACTACGTGCACCACGTCGCGGATCCAGATGTGTTCGCCATCGCGGGTCAGGGCACGGTAATCGGCTTCGTGATCGGCGCCGGCCTTGGATTGCGAGATGCAGAAGTTGACCACCGCCTCGCGGTCTTCGGCATGGATGCGCATCGCCCAGTCGTCGGCGCTCTTCCAGCTCTCCGGCGCCCAGCCCAGCAACTGTTCGATCTGCGGGCCGATGTAGGTGAACTGCATGCTGCTCCAGTCGATCTTCCACGGAATCGCCTTGGTCGATTCCAGCAAGGTCTTGTAGACCGTGCTATCGGGTTCCATTTGTTCTTGTGTGGTGTCGGTCATGGCGAGTCCGTGGCTGTCCAATGCAATCTTGTGGTCGGGAAATTTTCGCGGGCGCTGATCGCTGCGCACTTGCCGTGCGGCAAGCAGGAAGCGTTCCAGTGCGCGCCGGTGGGCGCCAGTGGGCGTTTTCGCGCGCAAGCATAACGCGTCTTGCCGCATCTTTCCATTCGGCAGCAAAAAAATGCCTGCACCCCGGTCTGTGTCTGGCCGGTCTGCGCAGGCATGAAGGCAGGCACCCTGCGACCCCATTCCAGGGGTATCGTTTTTCCTTATACCCCTATCCTCATTCGGTATTTCCGCTTCCTGCGGGCCTGCGGATAGACTTCAGTCACAGCAGTTTTCGAGACGGAGATTGTTGTGTTGACCGCTACCACGGTCGAAGTGTCTGGCAGTGATGCACCGTACCCGGCGCAGTAATGGCAGACGCTATCTGAATCAAAATTTTGGAGACAAGCAATGCAGATCCGTTCGGCAGCTGAGCCTGCCGCAGCGACCGTGCCGACCGTAGAAGGCACTGGCGACTGCGCACAGGCTGCGACCCAAGTGAGCGCTCACTCGCCGGTCCCGCAAGGGAAAACCGGCAACCCCGCGACAGACGGCGTGCACACCGTTGTTGCCACCCCCACCGAGGATGTCCCGCTGGCCCCGGTCAGCCTGGACGACAAATACACCGTCACCTCCGGTGCGATCTACCTGTCCGGCATCCAGGCCCTGGTGCGCCTGCCGCTGCTGCAGCAGATCCGCGACCGCGCCGCCTGGCTCAATACCGCCGGTTTCATTTCCGGTTATCGCGGCTCGCCCCTGGGCGGGCTGGACGAAGCCCTGTGGCATGCCCAGCCGCACCTGGCCGCACACCGCGTCAAGTTCCAGCCGGGCGTGAACGAGGACATGGCCGCCACCGCCGTCTGGGGCACGCAACAGGTCAAGCTGATCGGCCCGTCCGACTATGATGGCGTCTACGCCATGTGGTACGGCAAGGGCCCCGGCGTGGACCGCTGCGGCGATGTGTTGAAGCACATGAACCACGCCGGTACCTCCGCCCATGGTGGCGTGCTGCTGGTGGCCGGCGACGACCACGGCGCCTATTCCTCGACGCTGCCGCACCAGTCCGACCACATTTTTTCGGCATCGATGATCCCGATGCTCTATCCCTGCAATGTGCAGGAATACCTGGACCTGGGCCTGCATGGCTGGGCCATGTCGCGCTATTCCGGTTGCGTGGTGGGCTTCAAGGCCCTGGCCGATACGGTCGAATCGAGCGCCTCCGTGGATGCCGATCCCTTCCGCGTGCAGATCAGGCTGCCGGGCGATTTCGTCATGCCCGAGGGCGGCCTCAATGCGCGCCTGTCGACTGATACGCTGGGCGTGCAGGCGCGCAAGCAGGAAGCGCTGATGCAGGACTACAAGATCTACGCCGCCCTGGCCTATGCCCGCGCCAACCGACTCAACCGCGTGATGATCGACAGCCCCCGTGCGCGGCTGGGCATCATCGCCTCCGGCAAGTCCTATCTGGACGTGCTGGAAGCGCTGTCCGAACTGGGCATCGACGAAACCTTCGCCGCCGAGATCGGCCTGCGCCTGTTCAAGGTCTCCATGCCCTGGCCGCTGGAGCCGGATGGTGTGCGCGAGTTCGCGCAAGGGCTGGATGAAATCCTGGTGGTGGAAGAAAAGCGCCAGATGGTCGAGTACCAGTTGAAGGAACAGCTCTACAACTGGCGCGACGATGTCCGTCCACGGGTGATCGGCAAGTTCGACGAGAAGGGCGAGTGGGTCGCGCCTCGCGGTGAATGGCTGCTGACCTCCAAGGCCGATTTCTCGGTGGCGCAGATCGCCCGCGTGATCGCGGCGCGCATTGCGCGCTTCCATACCAGCGACCTGATCAAGGCGCGCCTGGCCTTCCTTGATGCCAAGGATGCGGTGTTGTCCAAGGCAGTCAACACGCCACCGCGCCCGGCCTACTACTGCTCGGGCTGTCCGCACAACACCTCCACCCGGGTGCCGGAAGGCAGCTTCGCGCTGGCCGGCATCGGTTGCCACGTGATGGCCACGGCCATCTATCCCGAATTCAACAAGCTGACCACGCACATGGGTGGCGAGGGCGCGCCGTGGATCGGGCAGGCACCGTTCTCTAAGGTGCCGCACGTGTTTGCCAACCTGGGCGATGGCACCTACTTCCATTCCGGTTACCTGGCCATCCGCGCTGCAGTGGCGGCCCGGGTCAACATGACCTACAAGATCCTCTATAACGATGCCGTGGCCATGACGGGTGGACAGCCGGTCGACGGTACGGTATCGGTGCCGATGATCGCGCAGCAGATGGCGGCCGAGGGCGTGCAGCGCATCGCGCTGGTGTCCGAGGACATCGGCCGCTATGCCGACCGTTCCAATCTGCCGGCCGCCGTGACCGTGCATGACCGCAAGGAGATGGATGCCGTGCAGCGCGAACTGCGCGAAGTCGCCGGCGTGAGCGTCATCATCTATGACCAGACCTGCGCGGCAGAGAAACGTCGGCGCCGCAAGAAGGGCGAATACCCCGATCCCAATGAACGGCTCTTCATCAATTCCGCCGTCTGCGAAGGCTGCGGTGATTGTGGCGTGCAATCCAATTGCACCTCGCTGCTGCCGCTGGAAACCGACCTGGGGCGCAAGCGCGCCATCGACCAGTCGTCCTGCAACAAGGATTACTCCTGCGTGAAGGGCTTCTGCCCCAGCTTCGTCACGGTCACCGGTGGCAAGCTCAAGAAGTCACGCACCGGCGTGACGAAGAAGGACGCGGCCGACGATTTCGGCGAGTTGCCGCAGCCGGTCCTGCCTTCCTGCGAGACGCCGTTCAACATCCTCATCAATGGCATTGGCGGTACCGGCGTGATCACCATCGGCGCCCTGATGGGCATGGCCGCGCACCTGGAAGGCAAGGGCGCCTCGGTGCTGGACATGACGGGCATGTCGCAAAAGAACGGCTCGGTCACCTCGCACGTGCGTATTGCCGCGCGGCGCGATGCCATCCGCGCCCAGCGTATCGCCACTGGCGAAGCCGATCTGGTGCTGGGGTGCGACATGCTGACGGCTGGCGCCTTCGACGCCATCTCCAAGATGCGTCCGGGCCGCACGCGTGCGGTGGTCAACCTGCACCAGCAACCGCCGGGGCAGTTTGCCCGCAACCCGGACTGGCAGTTCCCCTTCGAGGAGGTCAAGGCCCTGATCGTCGAGTCGGTCGGCCAGCAGGCCGATTTCATCGATGCCACGCGTCTGGCCACGGCGCTCATGGGCGACTCCATCGCCACCAACCTGTTCATGCTGGGCTATGCCTGGCAACGCGGCGAACTGCCGCTGAGCGAAGCCTCGCTGCTGCGCGCCATCGAACTCAATGGCGTGGCCGTGCAGGCCAACCAGACTGCCTTCCGCTGGGGGCGCCGGGCCGCAGTCGACCTGCTGAAGGTGGAACGCATTGCCGTGCCGGCCCAGCCGGTGGTGCTGCAGATGCCGCAGTCGCTGGACCAGTTGATCAAGCGTCGCGTGGCCCTGCTCACCGACTACCAGGACGCCCGCTACGCCGGCCAGTATGCCGAGGTGGTGGAAGCCGTGCGTGCGGCCGAGGCGCCGCTGGGCAGCGAAAAACTGAGTATGGCGGTGGCCCGCAATCTGTCCCGGCTGATGGCCTACAAGGACGAGTACGAGGTGGCGCGGCTCTATACCGACGGCCAGTTCCAGAAGGAACTGGCGCAGCAGTTCGAGGGCGACTTCACGCTCAGTTTCAACCTGGCGCCGCCCATCCTGGCCCGCAAGGACGGGCAGGGGCATCTGCAGAAGGCGCGCTACGGCGGCTGGATGATGCAGGCCTTCAAGTTGCTGGCGCGTATGAAGGGCCTGCGCGGCGGCATGCTGGATGTGTTCGGCCGCACCGAGGAACGTCGCATGGAACGAGCCCTGATCGCCGAGTATCGTGCGCTGGTGCTGGGCCTGTTGCCGAAGCTGACGGCTGATAATCTGGCACTGGCCATCGAGCTGGCGCAGCTGCCGGAGCAGGTGCGTGGCTTCGGTCATGTCAAGCTCAAGGCAGTGGAAGCCATGCGGGTGCGGCAGGCCAGCCTGCTGGCCGCCTTTGCCAATGGTGGCAAGGCCGCGCTGGAGGCGGCGGCCTGAGCGTCACAGCCGGGGGGCGGCACTGTCGCGCCGGTGACAACTGCCCGGCACGATTTCCATTAAGCTAACTGCCACTGGCGGCATGCCCTGCGCCCGCACGGCCAGGAAAAACAACGAACAGGAGACAGGCATGGATTTTGAACTCAATCAGGACCAGTTGGCCTTCCAGCAAAGCGCACGCGACTTTGCGGCCGGCGAGATGGCACCCTTTGCGGCCAAGTGGGACGAGGAAGCCCATTTCCCGCTGGACGTGATCGCCAAGGCCGGCGAACTGGGGTTCTGCGGACTCTATACGCCCGAGGCCGATGGCGGCCTGGGCCTGACCCGGCTGGATGCCACCGTGGTCTTCGAGGAACTGGCGCGGGCCTGTACCTCCACCGCCGCCTATCTCACCATCCACAACATGGTCAGCTGGATGGTGGCCACCTGGGGCCAGGCTTCGCTGAAGGAGCAATGGTGCGAGCAACTGGCGGCCGGTCAGAAGATCGGCTCCTATTGCCTGACCGAGCCCGGTTCCGGGTCGGATGCGGCCTCGCTCAAGACCACCGCGCGCCGCGTCGACGACTTCTACCTCATCAATGGTTCCAAAGCTTTCATCTCCGGGGCTGGCAGTACCGACCTGCTGGTGGTGATGGCACGCACCGGCGGCCCCGGCGCACGCGGGGTGTCGGCCATCGTGGTGCCGGGTGATACCCCCGGCATCAGCTATGGCAAGAAGGAAAGCAAGATGGGCTGGAACAGCCAGCCCACCCGCACCATCAGCTTCGACAACGTCAAGGTCCCGGTGGACCACCTGCTGGGCGAGGAGGGCGAGGGCTTCGTGTTCGCCATGAAGGGGCTGGACGGTGGCCGCATCAACATCGCCACCTGCTCGGTGGGCGCGGCCCAGGGAGCACTGGATGCGGCCCATGCCTACATGAAGGAACGCAAGCAGTTCGGCCGCCCCATCGCCGATTTCCAGGCCCTGCAATTCAAGCTGGCCGACATGCAGACCGAGCTGGTGGCGGCGCGCCAGATGGTGCGCCTGGCGGCCACCAAGCTGGACGCCGGTTCGCCCGAGGCCACCACCTATTGCGCCATGGCCAAGCGACTGGCGACCGACCTCGGTTTCCGCATCTGCAACGAGGCGCTGCAATTGCATGGCGGCTATGGCTATATCCGCGAATACCCGCTGGAGCGCTATTTCCGCGACGTGCGGGTACACCAGATCCTGGAAGGTACCAATGAAATCATGCGGGTCATCATTTCGCGCAAGCTGCTGGAACGCGACAACCTGGACGACATCCGCTGACCCGACACAAGGACGAGCATGCGCACCTACACCAACCTGAAACTGGACATCACCGGGCACACCGCGGTACTGACGCTGTCCAATCCGCCCGCCAACACCTGGACCCGCGAGGCCCTGGTCGACCTGACACAACTGGTCCGGGACCTCAATGCCGACCGCAACGTCTACACCCTGGTGGTCACCGGCGAGGGCGAGAAATTCTTTTCCGCCGGCGCTGACCTGAAACTCTTCGCCGATGGTGACAAGGCCATGGCGCGCGAGATGGCGCGTCGCTTCGGCCAAGCCTTCGAGACCTTGTCCGCCTTCCGTGGCGTATCGATTGCCGCCATCAACGGCTACGCCATGGGCGGCGGCCTGGAATGCGCACTGGCCTGCGATATCCGCATTGCCGAGGAACAGGCGCAGATGGCCTTGCCGGAAGCCGCAGTGGGCCTCTTGCCCTGCGCCGGTGGCACGCAGAACCTGCCCTGGCTGGTCGGTGAGGGCTGGGCCAATCGCATGATCCTGTGCGGCGAGCGCGTCAATGCGGAGACCGCGCTGCGTATTGGCCTGGTGGAAGAAGTGGTCCCCAAGGGCCAAGCCCGCGAGCGCGCACTGGCGCTGGCCTTGCAGGCGGAAAAGCAGAGCCCGTCCTCGGTCGCGGCCAGCAAGCAACTGATCCAGGGGGCGCGCCACAATCCGCTGGGCACCATCCTGCAGACCGAGCGCGAGCTCTTCGTCGATCTGTTCGATACCCAGGACCAGCGCGAGGGCGTCCAGGCCTTCCTCGAAAAGCGTAGCCCGCAATGGAAGAACGCCTGAGGTTTTCTGCACCATGACCTGCTTTTGACGCCGCAAACGCGCTCCCCGCGCGGGCGCGGCGTCGGCATTCCGGACTAGACTGAGGGCCCACAGACTTGTGCGCCAGACCTTCGACCATGACCGGATTGCTGCTCCGAGGCCTCCTCGCTTCCTTCGCCTGCTTTCTTTTCCTGGCTGCCTTTGCTACGCCCGCAAGGGCTGACGACCTCGGCCAGCGCCTGGCCGCTGCTGACCAGGTGCTCATCATGCGGCACGCCCGTGCCCCCGGCATCGGCGACCCGGCGGGATTCTCGCTGGAGGACTGTAGTACGCAACGCAACCTCAACGAAGAAGGACGGGCGCAGGCACGCAGGATCGGAGCCTGGCTGCGCGAGCAGGGCGTGCGCAGCGCGGTGGTGGCGGCCAGTCCCTGGTGCCGCACCCGGGAGACGGCCAGCCTGCTGGGCTTCGGGACACCGCTGGTAGAAGACGGCCTGGCCTCGTTCTTCAATGATCAGGCTGGCCGCGCCGACAGCGCCAATGAACGTCTGCAGGCCTACCTGCGCAGCGCTCTGCCGGCCAAGCAGGGGCGGGCGCTGATCCTGGTCACGCATGACGTGAACATCGCCCGCTGGACCGGTGCCAGCGTGGCCTCCGGCGAGATGGTGCTGGTCAGGGTGGATGCCACCGGCAAGCCGGTGGCGCAGCAGGTCTATCAGCGCCCGGACTGAAGCAGCGCCGGGCAGGCCAGGGTGCCGCGTGCCTTCCGGCATTTTGTGTTAACGTGGGCGGCTTCGACTGTCAGCGAGCCCGCGCATGCCCATCGTCTACCGTACCGACGTCCGCCTCACGGCGGATCAGTTCATCGATATCCTCTCCCGTACTTCGCTGGGACCCCGCCGCCCGCTCGACGACCGTGACTGCATGCAGGCCATGGTCGAGCATGCCAACCTGATCGCCACCGCGTGGGATGGCGATCTGATCGTCGGCGTGGCGCGGGGCGTGACCGATTTCGCCTATGCCTGCTACCTGTCGGAGCTGGCCGTGGACGAGCAGTACCAGCGCCAGGGCATCGGCAAGGAATTGATCCGTCATGCCCGCAGCCTGCTGGGGCCGCGTTGCCGCCTGCGCCTGCTGGCCGCGCCCGATGCCGCCGACTACTATGGCCATATCGGCTTCGCCCACAGCCCGCGCTGCTGGGAGCTCACGCCGGGTCACGAACTCACGTAATCCGCTCTACACCGCAAGCCTATCCCCCTCATCCATTCTTTCGTCTGCACCCCATGATCCAGATTCAAGCTTTCTCGCCCGACCATGCCAGTGGCGTGGTGGACGTCATCCTGCCGATCCAGCAAGAGGAGTTCGGCATCCCCATCACCCTGGAAGGCCAGCCCGACCTGAAGGACATCCCCGGCTTCTACCAGAAGGGCAAGGGCAATTTCTGGGTGGCGCTGGAGGCAGGCAAGGTGGTCGGTACCATCTCCCTGCTGGACATCGGCAATGATCAGGTGGCGCTGCGCAAGATGTTCGTGGCCGCCACCCATCGCGGCAAGGAGCATGGCACGGCCGCCCGCTTGTTGCACGGCGCGGTGGACTGGGCCAGGCAGCAGGGCGTGCGCCAGATCTTCCTGGGTACCACCGCCAAGTTCCTGGCGGCGCATCGCTTCTATGAAAAGAACGGCTTCCGCCAGATCGAGCAGGCCGACCTGCCGCCGGCCTTCCCGGTGATGGTGGTCGATACCCGCTTCTACGCGCTGGATTGCGCGGCCTGAAGCCTTACAGGCTGCGCGGGCTGTCCACGCCCAGATAGAACCACTCGTTGCCCGGCAGGGCGCGCGGGTTGGGGAAGACGATGTAGCCGTCTTCCGGTGCGGTGACCGGGCGGCCGTCGTGGCGATGGCCGATCACTTCACCGGCACGCAGCCGGTCGAAGCTGGCCCATTCGCGGACAAAGCGATCATCGGGATGGGCCATGTCGATCACATCGACCAGGCGGATGATCTGGATGTCGTCCGCCGGCGGCTGCAGGGGGCGATCGATCATGCCGTGCAAGCTCAGGGTCTGCAGGATGGCCTGATAGGCGACCTCGGGAGCCTGGGGATCATCATGCTGGCCGCATTCCAGCGTGACGCCGTACAGGCCGTGACTGCGCGCATATTCGGTGGTGCCTACGCCATATTGCCGGTCCAGCAGATCCGGCGACACCGCATGGCCTTGCTGGCGGCGGCGTTCCACGCCACGCACGTAGGCCGTCATCCATCCTTCCACCACCCGCTTGCAGCCCAGGTGCGCCACCATGCGCTGCTCGGCCGCCGCATGGGCGAAGGGCTCGACTGCATCCTGATTGTCCAGCGGACCCAGCATGGCGAAGGGAACGCCGCCGGTGTGGAAGGAGTGCAGGTCCAGCAGCACCTCGTGCTCATCGATCCAGGGACACAGCACATTGCAGAGCCGGTCCTCGAAGTCGGCCGGGGCCGGATGCGGGCGCAGGTTGCGGTTGAGGTTGCGTTCGCCCTGGCGCTGGTGCTTCTGGTAGGCCAGCGGATTGGTGACCGGCACCAGCGTCAGCAGGCCGCGTTGCAGACGCAGCTGGCCGCTGTCGAGTTGCTCGCGCAGGCGGGCGATGGCCTGCGTGCCGCAGGTTTCGTTGCCGTGCACGGCACCCAGCACCAGCACGCGAGGACCGGATTCGAGGGCGGCGTACTGGTGACGTTGCAGGAAGGAAGGGAAGTGGTCGGACATCATGGAAATCTTTTACGCAGGAGCGGCAACGATACCCCGCTTTCGCTCATCGTGCCAGGCGGCGGCCCGGGGGCGGCCGCCACTGGCCATCATCATCGGATCTGCTCGCGCCAGCCGGGGCTGGCGGTGGCGGCCACCGCATCATGCGCATGCAGGCTTTCGTAGTGACTGACCCGTACCGCGCAGTTGCCGAAGGCCGCTTCCAGTGCCTGCCGCAGGCGCCGCGCCGCATCTTCCACATACATCAGGTTGGCACCGTTGGCCAATGCAAAGGCTTGCTCATCGGCACGTCGCACGGCCGTCTGCACGGCCGTGCCCAGTGCCGCTTCGGCGGTATCGATCAGGGCCGATAGCGGCAACTCGGCGCTGTCGGGGGCGACGTTGATGCTCAGTTCGGCCTCGCTGCGCTGGCTGTGCGGCGTGGCCAGGCTGGCATGCAGCGCCAGCCAGTCCAGTGCGGCTTCGCGCGGGATGGCGGCGCTGGCGGCGAAGTGACTGGCGAAGGCATCCTGCAAGGCCTTGCGCGACAGCGCGGCTGAACAGGGGCAGGTAGAGGAATAGGCCACCCGCACCCGCAGGCTCAGTTGCACCTGCGCGTCATGCAGTTCGGCAGCTAGGCTGACGGGGTAGCTCTTCCAGCCGGTCAGACCGGGTGTGACCAGCGCCGGGCGTTGCTGCAGCAGGGAAAAATCCAGGCGCAAGGCGGCCCCGCGTGAGTGGCAATCGGCGTGGCTCTCGCGCATCTGGCGCAGCAGGGCGTGGAGCACCGGTGGCGTGAGTGCCGCGCGGGCGGTGAATTGCTCCAGCAGCAGATACAGGCGCGACATGTGGATGCCCTTGGCCTGCGGGTCGGGCAGATCGACCGCCACTTCGGCGCTGGCGGGGATGGGTGCGGCCCCTTCCTGCAGATGCAGGGGCAGGGCGATGCCGCTCATGCCCACCCATTCCAGCGGCAGGGCGATGGTGGCGCGCTGTTCGCGGGCGACGTCGGGCAGGGTGCTGGTGAGGCTCATGGTATCGGCTTCCTCATTCCCAGACCGGGAAAGGATCCGGCATGCGGGCCCAACCCAGCGGCCCCTGGGCCATCTCGGCGTCCGACAGCAGGCAGGCTTCCAGCCTGGCGCGCAGGGCATCCTGGTCGAGATCGATGCCGATCAGCACCAGTTCCTGGCGGGCGTCGCCGACGTTCTCATCCCATTGTTCCATGATGAAATCAATGGATTCCTGTTCCTGCGGCCATTTTTCGCGGGGCACTGCGGCCCACCATTTGCCGGCCAGTCCGTGGCGGCATACCGCCCCGGCCTGCGACCACGAGCCCGCATGGGCTGGTCGCGTGGCCAGCCAGAAGAAACCCTTGGAGCGCACCACGCCCGGCCACTCGCTATTGACCAGGGCGAAGAAGCGCTGCGGATGCATCGGTCGGCGCGCGCGCCAGGCGAAGCTGGTGATGCCGTACTGTTCGGTCTCGGGGACGTGCTCGCCGCGCAATTCCTGCAACCAGCCGGGCGCCTGGCTGGCCTGTTCGAAATCGAACAGTCCCGTGTTGAGCACGCGATCCAGCGCCACCTTGCCGAACTCGGCGCTGACGATGCGGGCACGCGGGTTGAGGCGCTGCAGGATGGCGTGCAGGCGTTCCAGGTCGGGCGCCGAGACCAGGTCCAGCTTGTTGAGCACGATCACGTCGCAGAATTCGATCTGCTCGATCAGCAGGTCGACCACGGTGCGGCTGTCTTCCTCGCCCATCGATTCGCCGCGTTCCTGCAGGCTGTCCTGAGAGCTGTAATCCTTGAGGAAATTGAACGCATCCACCACCGTGACCATGGTATCCAGGCGTGCCACGTCGGACAGGCAGGCGCCGTCTTCATCGGTGAAGGTAAAGGTCTCGGCCACCGGCAGTGGTTCGGAAATGCCGGTCGATTCGATCACCAGCTGGTCGAAGCGGCGCTCCCGGGCCAGCTTGCGCACTTCCATCAGCAGGTCTTCGCGCAGGGTGCAGCAGATGCAGCCATTGCTCATCTCGACCAGTTTTTCCTCGGTGCGCGAGAGATCGGCACCACCGTCGCGCACCAGCGCCGCATCGATGTTCACCTCGGACATGTCGTTGACGATCACCGCCACGCGGCGCCCCTCGCGGTTGTTCAGGATGTGGTTGAGCAGGGTGGTCTTGCCGGCACCGAGGAAGCCGGAAAGCACCGTCACGGGAAGCCGGGTGTCGCGCGGCTGGCGTTGTGTGGTGGTCATGGTAAACGGGAAGGAGGAGGTGGAGATGCGGGTCAGGACGGGAACATGTAAATGCAACTGAGTTGCGAATATCTCACAAATGCAACAATGTTGCAAATATAGGTGCAGCGCATCCGTTTCCGCGTCGGCCATTCCCGCATTCTCATGCCCTGGCGAGATCGGCGGGTCGCCGGCCCGCGCCCTGTGGAGACGGGCCGCTTGTGCTAGCATGGCGCCTCGCAACAAGGAGGTTTCATCACATGTCCCAGATCTTCCCGTACAGGGGAAATGCCGTCATTCCAGAGGTCAAGAAGCTCGATAGCGGTAAATTCATGGCTTGCTTCGTGATTCACGAGGGCAAGGATGGCAGCGGCAAGCTGCGCTACCAGCGCAAGGCGCCCACCAATGAATTCGACTCCGAAGACGAGGCCATTGCCTACATCCTCGATTTCTCCGGCGACTGGATCGACCAAAACCCGATGTGAGTCTGCGCAGGCGCAATTGTCAGGTTTATCAGGTTCGTCAGGTTCGTCAGGTTCCTCAGGCAGCGCCGGTCACGAGCACATGAAAAAAGAGCCGCATGGTTTCCCTGCGGCTCTTTTTTCGTCTGTGCGCTCCGTGCGTCCTGGAGGCGTTGGATTGAATCGGAACAGGCCCTAATCCCCCAGTACGCCATCGGCCTTCTGCTCGAACCATTCGCTGCCGCGCTGCACGAAGGTCTGCGTGGCCTCCAGCGCGAAGGAGCGTGCCTCGGGCTGCCAGGCCAGGCGGTGCACCACGATCTCGTGCGGCTGCACCTGCAGCACATTGAAGGAATTGCTCTCGCCCCGGCCCCGGGTGGACGTGGCCGTGCCGGCCTGTACCACCAGCGCCGAATAGCCGGGGATGTGGTAGCGCCCGGCGCTGCTGACGGCCGAGCTGGTGTGCACATGGCCGGCCAGCAGCAGGTCGGCGCCGCACAGGGCGAAGGCGCGCATGGCCGGTACTGCCTGGCCGACCAGGCCATGATGCTGCGGCCCCGGCGGCAGGTCGAAGGGATGGTGGGTGACGATGATCTTGACCAGATGGTCGCCCACCGCCGCCAGCTCGCGCCGCGCCAGCTCGATCTGGCGGTCGTTCACGCGCCCGTCCTGGATGGTCAGCGAGCGGGCGGTGTTGATGCCCACTACCGCAATCTCATCGTCCACGTACGAGGGCTGCAGGTCCTGGGTGATGTGGCGCTTGTACTTGCGCAGCGGCTGCAGCAGGCGCGCGGCGACATTGAAGAGTGGCACGTCGTGGTTGCCTGGGACCACCAGTTGCGGCTTGGGCAAGGCGTCCAGGAACTGGCGCGCCTCTTTGAACTGGCTGCTGCGGGCGCGCTGGGTGAGGTCGCCCGAGACCACCACCAGATCCGGGCGCAGTTCGTGGATCTGGGCGATCAGCGGTTCGATGATGGCCGTATCGATGCGACCGAAATGCAGGTCCGACAGATGGATGAGGGTACGCATCAGCGGTCCCCCCACAGTTTGTCCAGCATACCGGCTTCCTTGCCGGCGTCGTCATTTGCTTCCTGCGGCACGATCACCTCCAGCGAGGCGGGGCGGATGCGATAGTGCAGCGGCGTCTGCATCAGGTTGACCTCGCCATCGGTGGCCACGCGCATGCGTTTCTTGTGGGTCTCGATGTGGATCTCGGTGGCGGTCAGCACGTCGAAGTCCTGCGCTGCCTGCAGGCGCCCGAACAGCGCGTGCAAGGCCAGCCGCAGCAGGCCCCAGCGGCCGGTGCGATGGCAGACGTACAGGCTCAGGCGGCCGTCGGTGAGGGTGGAACGCTTGCCGATGTCCAGGCCGCTCATCAGGTATTCGTTGTTGCCGATGAAGACGAAGGGCGTGCGCCGCCAGTGTTCCTGGCCATCGATGGACAGGCGTACGCGCAGGAAGGGGTAGCGCCGCAGCGCGCCCATGGCTGCCCACGTGAACGCCAGCCACTTGCCGCGCCCCAGGCGGGCCTGCTGTTTCTCGCGCTCGCGCACGATGTCCGGATACAGGCCCAGGCTGGAATTGTTGATGAAGGGCTGACCATTGACCTCGCCACTGTCGACCCGCAGGCGGCGCCCGGTGGCGATGTTGGCGATGGCCTCTTCCAAGACCAAGGGGATGCCGAGGTCCTTGGCGAAGTGGTTCAGGGTCCCCAGCGGCAGCACGCCCAGCGCACTGCGGCACTGGCCGTCGGCCAGCAGGGTGGATGCCACGGCATTGACGCTGCCGTCGCCGCCGCCGACGGCTACCACCGGGACCTGGTCGCGCACCGCCTGGCGCGCAGCCTGCAGCATGTCTTCGCCGCTGTGCGCCAAGTGCACCGCGGCGCGCAGGCCGTGGCGGGCGAATTCATCGGTGATATGGGCGGCCAGCGCTTCGGCGTGACCGCCACCGGCCTTGGCATTGATGGCGGCAACGACGTCAGGACGCCCGGGTCCGGTCTTGCTGTCGGGTAAATTCTGGAGGGATTGTTGTTCTGGCATTCGCAACGAGGGGATGTTGGAAAGTCAGTTGGAGCGCGACATTGTCCAATAGTGCCGCTGTATCGTGAAAACCGCCGTGGTCCATAGCGCGAACCAGGCCGTGCCCAGCAGCATCGCCCCCAGTACATCGCTCAGGAAGTGGGCACCCAGATAGACCCGGCTGAACGCGGTCAGCCCGACCAGCAGCAGTGCCCCGCCCACCACGACCCGCTGTACGCCGGCAGGACCCAAGCGCAAGCGCGCGCCGAGGGTCGCCAGCAGGGCCGGGTGGTTCAGCAGGTAGGCCGCCAGCACGGCGTAGAGCAGGGTGGCACCGATGGTGTGTCCGCTGGGGAAGCTGTAGCTGTGCAGCACCAGGATGGGATCCTCGAAGCTGGGCCGCATGCGGGCGAAGACATGCTTGAGCGTGTAGTTGAACAGCATGCCGCCCGGCAACACCAGCGCCAGGTCGGCCACCCAGGCCCATTGCCGCGCCCGCACCATGTGCCGCAGCAGCAGCGCGCCCATCACCAGTACGCCGATGGTGCCGTGCAGGTGGGTGTAGCCCAGCACCAGCTCGGTCAGGGGCGAGAAGGCACGCTGGTTGAACCAGTCCGCCAGTTGCTGATCCAGGCGCGTGAGCGCGCCCTTGGTGGCGACTTCATAGGCGATCAGGGCAAACAGCAGTGCGGTGGAGAGCACCGCCATGAGGCCAGTGGTCAGCGGCAGGCCGAGATGGTGGTCGCGCGCCAGACGGGCGCGCAGGAAGCTTTTCAGGAGCGATGGGGAAGAGGGGGGGATCCGGGGTGTTGTCATCCGGCCATTCTAACCTCTCGCAGGTAGCTGGCGGCAGCTACCGGCAGCTCAGGCGCAGGGGTCGTTGCCCAGGGCGATGGCACGCAGGGTTGCCAGGTCGCTCAGTTCGACGTCGCGGTGGTTGACCTCGATGACGCCGGTCTTCTTGAAGTTGGTCAGCAGGCGGCTCACGCTTTCCACCGCCAGGCCCAGGTAATTGCCGATTTCCTCGCGGGTCATGCGCAACTGGAAGCGGGTGGTCGAATAGCCACGGCTGGCGTAGCGCGAGGACAGGTTCAACAGGAAGGCCGCCATCTTCTGCTGGGCGGTCATGCTGCCCAGGGTCAGCATGACGCGCTGCTCGCGGGAAATCTCCAGGCTCATCATGCGATGGAACTGGCGCAGCAGGGTTGGCATGTCGCGGAACAGGTCTTCCAGCCGCGAGAAGGGGATTTCACAGACTTCGCTGTCTTCCAGCGCCACCGCCTCGCACAGGTGGTGACCGGCGCCGATGGCATCCATGCCCAGCAGTTCGCCGGCCATCTGGAAGCCGGTGATCTGCTGGCCGCCATTGGTATTGCTCTGGAAGGTCTTGAAATGCCCCAGCCGGATGGCATAGAGCATGTCGAACTTGTCATTGAGGCGGTACAGGGACTCGTCGCGCTTGACCTTGCGGCGGCGGTTGATGACCTGTTCCAGCCGCTGCATGTCGCCCTGGTCCAGGCCCATCGGCAGGCATAGCTGGCGCATGCTGCAGGCCGAGCAACTGGCGCGCAGGGTATGCAGCGTGAGTGGTGGCGGTGCGTGGGCGGACATGGGGGCAGGTAGGCTGGACATAAGCGTGTGGAGATCCTCTATGTTGTGGCGGCGTCGGCTGGCCAGGGTTTGGCGTGATGATAGGTGATACGCAACATCGTGATGCGGCCACGCAGCTATTTTTTCCGTTACTTTTACCACAGTTCTCGGCTGCTGAATGCATCCGCAGGCCTGATAACAGAAACTTTCATCACTTCAATGCCCAACGTGCATTCCAGTTAAGTCCGGCCTCACTTGATCAGCTTCAGGACGGTGCGGAACTGCGGATGCCCACTTTCCCGCAGCCATTCATAGGCCACCATTTCCAGGGTTACCGGAACCGCGCCGGCCTGGCGCAGGCGCTCGAAGGCGGCATCACGGTCCAGGGCGCGGCGCGAGCCGCAGGCGCCCAGCAGCGGCAGCACGCGATAGCCCCGCTGCAGCAGTGAGAGCGCGGTCTGCAGCACGCAGATATGGGCCTCGCAGCCGGCTACAACGATCTGCCGCACCGATGCCGGAATGGCCGCCGGCAGGCCCTCGGCGCAGGCGTCGAAGTGCCGCTTGGAGAGGGTTTTGTCACACAGGCGGCGGATGTCGGGGTGGTTGGGGCCGAGCTTGTCGGGCATCTGCTCGGTGCCGATCACCGGCACCCCCAACAGGCCGGCGATGCTGGCCATGCGTACCATCTCGGCCAGCACGGCCTGGCCGTCATGGATGGCCGGCAGCAGCTTTTCCTGCGGGTCGACGACCAGCAGGGCGGATTCGTGGGCCTGGATCAGCATGGCGCGGAGTCTTTCAAGGATGGGTTGGCAGGAATTGAAGGTTTTGTGTCATTGACGCCAAAGTGCCCTCAATCCGACAATTTTTCCATCAATCACCCTCCGGAGCAAATCCCATGCGCTTCCCCTCCGCCGCCCCTGCCGGCAGCCGCAATGCCGCCGTCCTGGCCCTGTGTCAGGGGCTCTTCACCTGCGCCATCTCGATCGACCTGACCCTGACCGCGCTGACCGGCTGGCAACTGGCACCGGACAAGGCGCTGGCCACCCTGCCGTTTGCGCTCATCACGGTGGCCGGGGCGGTGGTGACCTGGTTTGCGGCTTTCCTGATCCAGCGCCTGGGGCGGCGCTGGTCCTTCGTGCTGGGGGCGGCCAGTTGCTGCGTGGGCGGGCTGATCTCGGTGTGGTCGGTATTCCACGGCCAGTTCTGGAGCTTCTGCGCCGGTACCGCCCTGGTCGGGGTGTTCCAGGCCTTTGCCCAGTATTACCGGCTGGCGGCGGCCGATGCCGTCAGTGAAGCGGCCAAGAGCCGCGCCATCTCCACCGTGCTGGCCGGTGGCGTGATCGCGGCGCTGGTCGGCCCGGCACTGGCGGCCTGGAGCAAGGACTGGTTCCTCACCGCGCTCTTTGCCGGCGCCTATCTGGTGGTGGCGGCCATGGGCCTGCTGTCGGTGCTGGTGCTGATTTTGTTCTATCGCGACCAGACCGATCACCTTGCTGCCGCCGCGGCCACGGGCGCGGAACTGGCGCCGGCACGGTCCTTGTCGGCCATCGCCCGCACCCCGGTGTTCATGGCCTCCGTGGCCAACAACGTGGCCGGGTCGATGGTGATGATGTTCATCATGACTGCCGCGCCGCTGGCGGCGATGGCCTGTCATCACGGCATCGACGATGGTGCCGCCATCATCCAGTGGCATCTGGTGGGCATGTATGCACCGTCCTTCTTCGCCGGGCGCCTGATCCAGCGCTTCGGGCTGGGCAGCGTGCTGCTGGCGGGGCTGGCCATGAACCTGGGCTGTGCGCTCATCGCCATGCTCTCGACCACCTTGCCAGCCTTCTATGTGGCCTTGCTGCTGCTGGGCGTGGGCTGGAACTTCATGTTCGTGGGCGGCACCACCTTGCTGGCGCAGTCCTACACCCCGTCCGAACGGGCTAAGACCCAGGGCCTGGCCGAGCTGATGCGCTACGCCGCCACCGCCCTGGCCACTCTCGGTGCCGGGCCGTTGCTGGCGCGCTTTGGGTGGGAATCCCTCAACGCCGCCATCCTGCCGGTGCTGCTGGTCTCGGCGCTGGTCACCGGGCGCTGGATGCTGGTCCAGCGTGCCGGGCGGGCGACGCTGGCGGCCGGGCTGCGCTAAGATCGCACGGACCTTCACTTCTGATCTTTACTAAGCGACTACAGGGTTTGCATGGAATCCAAGCACGCACCGCGCCAGGTCGTCATCCTGGCCTATGAAGGCATGAACCTGCTCGACCTGTCCGGCCCGCTGCAGGTGCTGGCGACCACCAATCGTCTGCAGGGGCGGGAGGTGTATCGGCTGCATGTGGCTTCGGCGCAGGGCGGCGCCATCGTCACCAGTGCCGGACTGCCGGTGATGACGCAGTCGCTGGCGGCGCTGGATGGACTGCTGGACGGGCAAGCGCTGCATACGCTGATCTCGCCCGGCGGCAGCCTGGGCGAGCCCTTCAGTCTGGATCTGGCACTGGTGGCATGGATACGCCGGATGGCGCCGCTTGCACAGCGTGTCTGCTCGGTCTGTACCGGCGCCTTCCACCTGGCCGAGGCCGGCGTGCTGGATGGCCTGCGGGTGACCACGCACTGGGATTCGGCCGAACAGCTGCAGCGCCGCTATCCGGCGCTGGAGGTCGATGGCGACCCGATCTACATCCGCCAGGGCCGTATCTGGACGTCCGCGGGCGTCACCGCCGGCATCGACCTGGCACTGGCACTGGTGGAACAGGACCTGGGCCATGCCTGCGCCATCGCCACGGCACGCCAGCTGGTGGTGTTCGTCAAGCGTCCGGGCGGGCAGTCGCAGTTCAGCGCCCCGCTGGCCTCGCAAGCCACCGGGGCAGGGCGCTTTGCCGAGCTGCATGCCTGGATCGCCGCGCATCTGGAAGCCGACCTGCGGGTGGAAAACCTGGCGCGCCGGGCCAATATGAGCCCGCGCACCTTTGCCCGGCTGTATGTGGCTGAAACCGGACGCACGCCGGCTCGTACCGTCGAACTGATGCGGCTGGAAGCGGCGCGCCGTGCGCTGGAGGAAACCCGCCTGCCGCTCAAGCGCATTGCCAGCCAGGCCGGCTACGGGGAAGAGCAGAACTTGCGGCGGGTATTCCTGCGCCAGCTCGGGGTCAGCCCGGGGCAGTACCGCGAGCGTTTCGCTACCGTCGCCCACCTCGGCGCCTAGGGCGCGGGGGCGTCGGCCGGCAGCGGCTCCAGCGACTTCAGCCCGGCCAGGGAATCCAGCCACCATGACAGCGCCGGTCCGGCCGGGTGGTCGGGCTTGTAGACGCACTGGATCGGCAGCTCCTCGCCCTGGGGCGAGTGATGAATGGTGCTGATGCTGATCAGCCGTCCCGCTGCCAGGTCATCCTTGACCACATGCAGGGGCATGTTGCCCCAGCCCATGCCGGCACGCAGCAAGGCGTGCTTGGTCCCCAGGTCGCTCATGCGCCAGGTCAGGCGCGAATGCACCGAAAAATCCTGCCGCGCCGTGAGCTCGCTGCGGTCGCTCAGCACCAACTGGGTCTGCTGCTGCAGCATCTTTTCCGTCACCCTTCCCTTGACCTGGGCGAGCGGATGGCCGGGTGCCACCACCGCCACCAGCTGCACGCTGGGCAAAGTAATGCGCAGCAGGTTGGGTGGCGTGGTCGGCAGCGTGCCCAGGATGCCCAGCATGGAGCGGCCATCGATGACCCGCTCGGCCACCGCCCCCAGCGCTTCCACCTCCAGCCTCACCGTCACGGCCGGGAAGGCGTCGCGAAAGCGTCGCAGCAGGTCCACCAGGCAGTCGGTGGGGAAGAACACGTCCACTGCCAGCGACATCTCCAGCTCCTGCCCACGGGCATAGGAATTGGCCCGCACCTGCAACGAATCCACATGGTCCAGCACCTGGCGCGCATCGGCCAGCAGCGCCATTCCCGGGCGGGTCAGCTGCGGCCGATAGCCGCTGCGGTCGAACAGCAGCACCCCCAGCTGATCTTCCAGCGTGGCGATGGCATAGCTCACCGCCGATTGCGCCCGCGCCAGCTTGCGCGCAGCTGCCAGGAAACTGCCACTGTCGGCAACCTGGACAAATACCCGTAACTGGTCCAGCGAGAGGCGTTCGATGTTCATGGCATTCCCCAGAAAGCAGAGCAAAAGAGAGCAAAACGCCAACTATATCTAAAAAATTGATGGTGATTATAAAAAGATAATCAGTTTTTCCGAGGCGTGATCTTGCCTATTCTGTCGTCACTGGCTGCAGCGAAACGCCGAGAGCGAACAGCACAAAGCCGGGCTTTGTCGGCAGTAGCAAGACGAACACATTGAAGTCATGTAGAAAAATGCAGTAAGAAAATGCAGTAAGACAACACGGCATCACAACTCAAACAACCGTAGTTCACCCATACCCAATATCAGAGAGGCTTACCATGATTACCAACTACACCACCTTCCGTATCGGCCGCGTCCTGCTGGCGTCGCTGTTCGTCATCTCCGGGATCTTCAAGATCGTCGGTTTCGCCGGTACCGTCGGCTACTTCACCAGCCTGGGCCTGCCGGTCCCGACCCTGGCCGTGCTGGTCACCATCCTGGTCGAAGTCGGCGGCGGTCTGCTGCTCATGAGTGGTCGCGGCGTGCGTCCGGTGTCGCTGGTGATTGCACTCTTCACCGTCGGCGCCACCCTGTCGGCCCACCATTTCTGGACCATGGAAGGTGCCGCTGCCCAGGGCCAGATGATTCACTTCCTGAAGAACGTGGCCCTGATCGGCGCCTTGCTGCTGGTGTCCTCCATCGACACCCAGGCCCAGCCGGAAGAAGCACACTGATTCAAGCACACTGATTCATTGATCCGCTGATCCTCACCTGTCACCGCCCCATCAATGCAGTCCCGGCCCGCGCCCAAGAGGTGCGGGCTGATTCAGATTCAAGGAGATCGACCATGACTACCCCCTACACCCGCCAGATCGAACGCCTGGTCAACGGCATCCCCACCCAGGATGGCGCCGGCGTCAGCCTCACCCGCGTGCTGACCCACGACCTGCAACGCCGCCTGGACCCGTTCCTGATGCTGGATGCCTTCCACTCCGACGAACCCAGCGACTACCTTGCCGGTTTCCCCGACCATCCGCATCGTGGCTTCGAGACCGTGACCTATATGCTGGCCGGCCGCATGCGCCACCGCGACAATGCCGGTAACGAAGGGCTGCTGGAACCGGGTGGCATGCAATGGATGACTGCCGGTCGCGGCCTGGTGCATTCCGAGTTGCCGGAGCAGGAAAACGGCCTCATGAGCGGCTTCCAGCTGTGGGTCAACCTGGCGGGCAAGGACAAGATGACCGATCCCGGCTATCAGGACATCCCCTCGGCCGGTATTCCCGAGACCTTCCCGCAACCGGGGGTGAAGGTGCGCGTGCTGGCCGGTACTGCCTTCGGTACCGATGGCGCCATCCGCCGCGATACCACCGAGCCGCTGTACCTGGATCTGGACCTGGAAGCCGGCGTGAGCCTGGAACTGCCGATCCCGGCCACCCACAATGCTTTCCTCTATGTCTACCAGGGCAAGCTGGCCGTGGGCGGCGAGGGCGCCGAACCCCGTCCGGCCGACGCCGGTCGCATGGCCGTGCTGACCAATCCGGTGGGCGCCGCCGGGGTGACGGTGCGGGCTGAGCAGGGTAGCCGCTTCCTGCTGATCGCCGGCAAGCCTCTGAACGAGCCCATCGCCCAATGGGGGCCGTTCGTGATGAATACCCGCGAGCAGGTCGAAGCCGCCATCGATGATTTCCGCGCCGGCCGTTTTTGAACGCACCTGCCCTGAAAAAGACTGCACTTCATCGCCAGTCATCTGAATGAAAAAAACGGGCGTCCGGGACGCCCGCACCACAACAGGAGAGCACCATGAGCAACATCCTTCACAAGATCCAGGGCCTGACCCGCGACATCGGCTTCCCCGTGCGCCGTCTGCTGCCCGCTGCTGCCGCCCGTACCGTCGGCCCCTTCGTCTTCTTCGATCACATGGGTCCGGTGGAATTCGACGCCGGCACCACCGAAGGCGATGTCCGTCCCCACCCGCATATCGGCCTGGCCACGGTTACCTACCTGTTCTCCGGTGCGATGATGCACCGCGACAGCCTGGGCGTGGTCCAGCGCATCACCCCGGGCGCGGTCAACTGGATGGCCTCGGGTCGCGGCATCGTGCACTCCGAGCGCATTCCCGACGACATCCGCGAGCAGAAGGTGCCGGTGCACGGTCTGCAGATGTGGGTGGCCCTGCCGGCCGACCAGGAAGAGGACGCACCGAGCTTCCATCACTACGCATCGGAAGACATGCCGCAGACCCAGGTGGGTGGTGCCAGCCTGCACGTGCTGGCCGGTTCGGCCTTCGGCGTGAGCTCGCCGGTAAAGACCGCCAGCCCGACCCTGTACGTGGCGGGCAGCACCACCGAGGGTGCCGAGCTGGAGATCGGCGCCGAGGTGCAGGAGCGCGCCGTCTATGTGGTCCGTGGCGATGTGACGCTGGATGGCGAAAGCATGCCGGCCGGCACCCTGGCCATTCTGCAACCGGGTGCCACGGTCGCCCTCAAGGCGGTCGGCGAGGCGGTCTTCATGATCCTGGGCGGTGCGCCGCTGGATGGCCCGCGCTTCGTCTGGTGGAATTTCGTCGCCACCTCGCGGGACAAGATCGAAGCCGCCAAGCTGGCCTGGAATGGCCGCGACAAGCAGGTGTTCCCGGATATCCCGGGTGAAACCGAGTGGATTCCGCTGCCAGCCCATTGAGCCGCATCGCGGATTCCGGATCCACGGCGCTGAAAAGAAAACCGCCAGTCGTGTGCATTGCATGCATCACGACTGGCGGTTTTTTTACCGGCGGCGGCCGGTGGCGCAGAGCTCAGAGCTCAGAGCAGTCCGATGATGCGGCCCATCTCGGTGATGTAGGGGCTGTCCTTGAGGACCTGGTTTTCCAGGCTGTCGGCGGCGCGACGCAGGGATTGCCAGGTGTCGCCGACCTGGCCGGCATGGGGTTGCGGCGCGCTCAGATGTTGCCGCAGGCGGGCGATGTCTTCGCGCAGCTGGTCGGCTTCGGTGCTGCCGGCGGGCAGTTTCTGCAGCTCCGCCTCGAACTGGCCGACCATGTCCAGCAGGCGCTGGTGATCGAAACCCGGGGTTTGCATTTGCTCGCTCATGGATTCTCCTTCGGTGATTGACCGGCTCCATCATAGGCGCATTGCAGCGCGGCCGGCGAAAAAAGCCGCCGGGGTTTGCCCGACGTCAAGTTGTCTTGTTTGGTTGTCGATGGCGGAGGGAAGTTCCGGTTCCGGCGAGGCCACGGCGTCATGCTTTGCTACACTGGCGGCTGTTTTTGCGCGCGGCGCGTCCGGCGCCGCCATTGCCTATCCTGATTCATGACTTCACAAGACGATTTCCCGCCGCAGCTCACCTGGCAGTCCGGCGCTCTCCAACATCAGCTGCGCTGGCATTCCGAGGCCGGTAATCCGCCGCCTCGGCGGGTCCAGGAGGCGGACGACCAGATCGCCGCCGATACCGCCTACAAGCTGGCCTGCGAAGGGACCGGCCTGCTTTGGCGCGGCGACTTCCAGAATGCACGGCAACTGCTGCAGGCGCTTGGCCGGCGCGTGGACAAGGCACGCGAGCGCGCACTGGCCAAGAGCCGCAGCAAGCCGGCCAGCGACGAGAGTCCGGCCCAGGCCTTCCACCAGCATCGCCAGATGCAGGCGCAACGCGCGCGCATCCTGGGCATGCTGCTCATTCCCGTGGAGCCCGGCTTCGTGGTGCCGCTGCGGCGTGCACCGGAGGTGCAGGCGGCCTGCAGCGAGGCCTACGATGCGTCGCTGGCCAGCGAGTCCTTCGCCGTCTCGCTGCGCGAACTGCAGGGTCTGATCGGTGCCCATGAATGGCGCAAGAAGGGTGTCGAGATTGCCGCACTGGGTGGGCGCATCCATCCCTATTACGGCGTATTTTCGCCGGTGCGGGGTGAGTATGTGGACCTGGTGGCGCAGGCGCCACTGCCATCCACCGAACTGGCCTTCGACATCGGCGTGGGTAGCGGTGTGCTCTCGGCGGTGCTGGCAAAGCGGGGCGTGCGCAGGATCGTCGCTACCGACATGGATCCGCGCGCCCTGGCCTGTGCCAATGAGAACCTGCGTGGCCTGGGCCTGCGCCAGCAGGTGGATCTACAGCAGACCGACCTGTTCCCGGCCGGACGGGCGCCACTGGTGGTGTGCAATCCACCGTGGCTGCCGGCGCGACCCAGCTCCGCCATCGAACATGCTGTCTATGACCCCGACAGCCGCATGCTGCTGGGTTTCCTCAATGGACTGGCGGCGCACCTGACTGCCCAGGGGGAGGGCTGGCTGATCCTCTCCGATTTCGCCGAGCATCTCGGCCTGCGCGCACCGGGCATGCTGGCCGAAGCGATTGCGCAAGCGGGCCTGGAGGTGGTGGCACGGCACGACATCAAGCCGCGCCACGGCAAGGCCGTCGACCGTGACGACCCGCTGTTCGCCGCCCGCAGCAAGGAAACCACCACCCTGTGGCGCCTGCGCGCCCGGGCCTAGTCCATCCTGGTCCATTGCAATGGCCACCCTGGGAGAGCCCTGATCATGACAATTCCACGCATCCTGGCCTGCCTCTTGTGCGCAGCGGCCCTGCCTGCCCTGGCGCAGGTCACCACGCGCGACCTGGGTGGTCACTATGGCCCACACCAGCAGGCGGTGCCGATCCCGGTGCCGGTTCCCGTGCCGGATACCTTGAACGGCAATGGCGCGCTGGCCGAGCCCATCACCACCTCCGGCAACAGCTGCACCTGCCAGGTGGCGCCTACCAGCGGTGGCGCCTGCATGATCTTCCTGCGCACCAATGCGGCCGACTGGATCGCCAGTCATGCCGCCCAGACACCGCTGCGTTCCTCCGCCAGCGGCCGTTACTACGATGCGCCGTTCGCGCTGGCCGCCAGTGCCTGCGCCGGGCGCAAGGTGGCGCCGGCCGGTGTGAAGGTGCACTGGCTGGACCGCCGCAACGCCATCATCGAATGGAAATAGCCAGACCCTAGGCCGGCGCCTGCCAGGCCGGGAACTGCAGCAGGACCGCAAAATGGCCGTCCGGCAGATAGGCGAACTGCATCTCGCCGCCGTGCGCGCGCATCACTTCCTCGACGATGGACAGGCCCAGGCTGGCGCCCATGCGATCCCCCGCACGCGGCGCGAAGGGCTTGCGCAGGCGCTCCCAATCGCCGGCCGGAATGCCCGGCCCGTCGTCGATGAAGCGCAACTGGTGGTATTGACCATCGCTATCCACCCGCACATGCAGCAGGCCCGGCGCGCCGTATTGCAGGGCATTGTCTAGGATGTTCTTGACGGCCTCGCCCAACGCGATGGCGTCACCCAGGATCAGGCAGGGCAGGGGCGGCACATCCAGCGCCAGGTCGTGCGGCGTGCGCGCCCGGTTCGACAGCACCTCGGTCATCTGTGAGCGCACCAGCGCGGCCAGGTCGATGGGCTCCTGCAGGCGGCTGTCGTTGCGATGCTGCACCATGGCATGATTGATCAGCTGGTTCACCAGCGCGCCCAGGCTGCGCGTGCGTTCACGCAGCAGGCCCAGGTGGCGCTGGCGTTTTTCTTCGTTGCTCTCGCTGGCCAGCAGTTCCATCTGCGCCACCAGTGCCGTCACGGGCGTGCGCAACTGGTGCGCGGCGTCGCCGATCACGCGGCGCATGGTGGCGCGGTGTACCGCCAGCCGCTGCATGAAGGCATTGATGGCGGAGACCAGCGCATGGGTTTCGGCCGGCACCGTCAGGGCCAGGGGCGAGAGGTCATTCAGGTCGCGTTCGCGGATGGCCGCCTCGATGCGCTTCAACGGCGCCAGTGCCTGGTACAGCGTGAACATGGCGGCCACCAGCGTGAACACACTCATCACCACGATCACCACCAGCGCCTTGCTGCCCAGGCTGTGGGCGAAGGACATGCGGGCATTGTTGGTCTGCGCCAGCACGATGACGGCCCAGGGATGCGGGCTGTCGACCGGCATGCGGCGGCCGATGATCGCCATGCGCACCGGCGTGCCCAGGTATTGGCCATCGCGCAGCAGCGGGCCCTGTTCCAGTTCATTCCAGGGAATCTCGGGGCGGAATTCGGCATCGCCGGCGATCACCCGGCCGCGCGGATCGAAGACGGCATAGATGGCGTGGTCGCCGGTACCCAGCATCGACAGCGCAGCGAGCGGCACATCGACATTGACCTCGCCATGGTCGTACCAGGTGTTTTCGGCGATCTGCAGGGCGCTGCCGGTGAGGATGCGGTCATAGGCTTCCTTGGCGGCCAGCTGGGTGGAAATCCAGATCGCGATCAACAGCACCGCGGCGCTGGCCAGCAGCACCGCGCCCACGCGCACCACCAGCCGGGTATAGAGCGAGCGCCCGGCCACCACGTCCTGAGTGCGGCCCTGCATCAGGGCAGTGCCTCGGCCGGGGCCTGCAGCACCAGTTGGTAGCCCAGGCCGCGCAGGGTGCGGATCTCGAAGGCGGCGCCGGCCAGTTTCTTGCGCAGACGCGCCACGTATTGCTCCACCGTGTTGGCGTTGGGGGTGTCATCGACGGTGAAGAGCCGATCCATCAATTCATCCTTGTTGAAGATGCGACCCGGACGGGCGGCGATGATTTCCAGCAGGGTCACCTCGCGCCGCGTCAGGTCAATGGGCTGGCCGTCCAGCGTGGCGCTGCGGCTCTTGCGGTCGATGCACAGGTTGGCGCAGTGCAGCAGGTTGGTGGATTCGCCGCCGCTACGGCGCAGCAGCACGCGGATGCGGGCCTCCAGTTCGCGGAAATCGAAGGGCTTGACCAGGTAGTCATCCGCGCCCAGGTCCAGGGCGCGCACCCGTTCCTCGATCTCGCCGCAGGCGGTCAGCATCAGCACCGGGGTGTGCTGGCCACGCGTGCGCAATTGTTCCAGCAGGGCGAAGCCGTCCAGTTGCGGCAGCATCACGTCCAGGATCAGGAGGTCGAAGGCCTCGCCCAGGCGGCGGCTGGCGGCCAGTCCCTGGCTCTCCCATTCTACGGTATGGCCGATGCGGGTCAGGTGGGAGACGATGGCCTCGGCCACGTCGGCGGTGTCTTCGACCAGCAGGATGCGCATGGGGATCTCCAGTGTGATGGCGTTGCCGCAGCTGTGGGCGCTGCTTGGGCGTGTTGCAGGGCGCCATTGTATGCCCGAACGCATAGGGAAAAACAGCCGTCAGCTTTTAGTCAGATTCGTTACAGCTTCGCGGCCTAGCATCCGTTCCAACATAAATCCTATAAATCATTTGGAGACTTGCATGAGCGACAATGCCCATGGCGCATCTGCCATCGATCCATCGCGTCCGCTGCTGGAGATCGACCGCGTCACCCTGCAATACAAGACCACCGATTCGCTGGTGACGGCCACCCAGAGCGTGAGCTTCAACGTCCATCCGGGCGATCGCTACATCCTGCTGGGTCCCTCCGGTTGCGGCAAGTCCACCCTGTTGAAGGCCATCGGCGGCTACCTGCAACCGACCTCCGGCGCGATCCGCCTAAAGGGGCGCGAGGTGCATGAGCCGGGACCGGACCGCATGATGGTGTTCCAGGAATTCGACCAGCTGCTGCCCTGGAAGACGGTGCGCCAGAACGTCGAATTCGCGTTGCACGCCAGTGGTCGCCTGCAGGGCCGCGCCGCCGCCGAGCGCGCCGAGTACTACATCAGCAAGGTGGGTCTGGCCAAGTTCATCGACAGCTATCCGCACATGCTCTCCGGGGGCATGAAGCAGCGCGTCTCGATCGCCCGTGGCATGGCCATGGAGCCGGACGTGCTGCTGATGGACGAACCCTTCGCCGCACTGGACGCGCTGACCCGCCGCAAGATGCAGGATGAGCTGCTGCGCCTGTGGGACGACACCCAGTTCACGGTGCTCTTCGTGACCCACTCCATCGAGGAAGCCATCCGCGTCGGTACCCGCATCCTCCTGCTGACCCCGCACCCGGGCCAGGTCCGCGCCGAACTCAACAGCATCGACCCCAGCCAGCTGGGAACCGCCGCCCAGGCCGAGCTGGAAACCCGCATCAACGACATGCTGTTCGCGCATCACTGAGCCGCGCCAGGAGACAACAATCATGCAAACCAATCTGCCCTACGTCCGCCCCGAGATCGTGGTGGAACCCAACCCCAATGCCACCGCCGAGGTGCAGCGCCCGCTGTCGGCCTTCGAATCGCTGTATCGCATGGGCTGGCTGCGCAAGACCGTGATCCTGCTGGTACTGGCGGTGATCTGGGAAGTCTATGGCCGCTGGCTGGACAATGCGCTGCTGTTCCCCAGCTTCAGCGAGACGGTGCAGGCCTTCCTCGCCGGCATCGGCAGCGGCGTGCTGCTGGAGCGTGCCGCGGTATCCATGCAGACCCTGCTGGTGGGCTACGGCCTGGGCATCCTGCTGGCCGGTCTGTTGACCACCGTGGCCATCAGCTCGCGCATCGGCAACGACCTGCTGGAAACCCTGACCTCCATGTTCAACCCGCTGCCGGCCATCGCGCTCTTGCCGCTGGCGCTGATCTGGTTCGGCCTGGGCACCGGCAGCATCATCTTCGTGCTGGTGCACTCGGTGCTGTGGGCGGTGGCCCTGAATACCCATGGCGGCTTCCGCGCGGTGTCCAACACCCTGCGCATGGTGGGCCAGAACTATGGCCTGCGCCGCTTCTCGCTGGTGAAGTCCATCCTGATCCCGGCAGCCTTCCCCAGCATCCTCACGGGCCTGAAAGTGGGCTGGGCCTTTGCCTGGCGCACGCTGATCGCAGCCGAGCTGGTGTTCGGGGTTTCTTCCGGCGCCGGCGGCCTGGGCTGGTACATCTTCGAAAACCGCAACCAGCTGGAAACCGCCAACGTCTTCTCGGGCCTGTTCTTCGTGATCATCATCGGCCTGGTGGTCGAGAACCTGATCTTCGCCCAGATCGAGAAGCGCACCATCCGTCGCTGGGGCATGCAGCACTGAGACCGAGCGCAACACGACTGACCACGACAAGACCGATAAACTGAGAACCCACAGGAGACAACACATGAAACGTCGTACCTTTAGCAGCATGATGATCGCCGCCACCCTGGCGCTGTCCACCGCCGCCGGTGCCGCGCGCGCCGAAGCGCCGGAAGTGCGCATTTCCCACGGCTACGGCCTGCTGTACCTGCCGCTGATGGTGATCCGCGACCAGGGCCTGTTGGAAAAGCATGCCAAGGCCATGGGCCTGGGCGATGTGAAGACCAAGTGGGTGCTGCTGGACGGCGGCAATGTCATCAACGACGCCATGCTGGCCGGTAACCTGGACATTGCCGGCACCGGCGCCCCGGGCTTCGTGACCCTGTGGTCCAAGGCGCATGGCATCCCGCGTTCCGAAGTGGTGGGCCTGGGCGCACTGTCGACCTCGCCGCTCTGGCTGAACACCAACAACCCCAACGTCAAGTCCCTCAAGGACTTCACGCCCAAGGACAAGATCGCCATCCCCGGTATCAAGACCTCGCTGTCGGCCGTGCTGTTGCAGATGGCCGCGGCCAAGACCTTCGGTGCCGAGAACTACGCCAAGCTGGACCCGCTGACGGTGAGCCTGTCACACCCGGAGGCGATGGCCTCGCTGGTCTCCGGCAAGACCGAGATCACCGCCCACTTCACCTCGCCGCCGTTCTCCTACCAGGAAGCCAAGGCGCCCGGTATCACCCGCGTGCTGAACTCCACCGACGTGCTGGGCCACATCACCATCGACGTGGTCTTCGCCCTGAAGTCCTTCACCGACAAGAACCCCAAGCTGACGCAAGCCTTCATGGCGGCGCAGGAAGAAGCGAACGCCTATATCGTCAAGAACCGCAAGGGCGCGGCTGAAACCTTCTTGCGCGTCTCCAAGCTCAAGCTGCCGCAGGAAGAAGTGGAACAGATGCTGGCCGACCCCGGTACCGAGTTCTCGACCACGCCGGTGGACATCATGCAATACGTGCTCTTCATGAGCAAAGCCGGCACCATCAAGACCAAGCCGGCGGTGTGGAACGAGATGTTCGTGCCGGCCTTCAAGGACCGCAAGGGGAGTTGAGGGGGAGTGCAGGGAAGTTGCGTGGCGCTGTCTTGCCATGACATGACACAGCCGGGGGCGGCAGACGCTGCCCCCGGCTGTGTCATTTTTCTTGCGCGTTGATCCCGTCGCAACGCTGTGCCACCAGCTCCGCCAGTGCATCTCCCAGCGATTCCGGCCGTCCTTCGAACAGGCGTTGCAAGGCCTGGGGATCGGCCAGATGCGCATACAGCGCCTGGCGCGCCGGGTAATCGGTCGCCATGCGCACCGCCGCCAGGATGTAGTCGTCCAGGGTGGCGGCAATGGTCCAGTCGGGCAGGCCGACCCGGCGGAACAGGCCCTCGTCGATGTGCTCGAAGACTTCCGGCCCGGTCTTGCAGACCCCCGGCAGGCCGACCGTGAAGGCGTCGATAATGCCGTTGGTATTGCCGAAGGGCAGCGGCGACAGGAACATGTCGCACTGGTTGAAGATGGACAGGTATTGCTGGTAAGGCTGGTGCGGGTAGACCTGGGCGCCCGGCACGTAGCGCAGTACCAGGCGCTGCAGTTGCGGATACAGCAGCCCCTGCGCCTGACCGACCAGGAAGTGCAGATGCACCTGTTTGCCAGCACCGCCACCGGGCGTCCTGGCCGCCAGTTCCACGATCTTCTGGCAGGCCATCAGGAAGCGTGGATTGAGCTTCATCGTGGTGGCGGCGATGGCGATGTTGACGTGGGGCAGGTCGCGTCGCTCCAGCCGCGGTACCGCGAAGGGAATGGCCGAGGGCCGATAGGGCTGGCCGTCGGCCGGCAGGCGCAGCAGCTTTTCGCTGAAGCAGGCCGGGTCGCCGACGAAGTCGTCTTCCACGCTGATGTAGTCGATGCGCGGCGAATGCGTGGTGGCCGGGTGGCCCAGCGCCGCCACCTGCAGCGGTGCCACGCGCAGGTTGGCGGCAAACATGGTGATCGGGAACATGCCCACGCTGGGCATGTAGAACACCTGTGGCTGTCGGGTGCGGGCCTGCGCGGCGATCTGGCGCATGCAGCCCATCAGGTCCGAGGGTTGCTCCAGGATGACGAATTCATCGAAGACTGCCCGCCCCAGATCGTCGGTATTGGCCTCGTAGCCCATGGCCACGACGTGGAAGTGGCGGCGTGCCGCCTCCAGCGTCTTGGAGTGGGTGCGATAGATGGAGTGGCCGCCGGAAAACCATTCCAGCAGCACCAGCATGACCGGCTTGCCGTCGACCCGGCCAGCGCCATCGTGATCCAGGTCAGCCAGACCCTCGGCGCGCAGCTTCTTGACGATCAACTGGTTGATGGCGCCCTTGATGCGATGGCGCTGCGGCAGGTCGGCATAGCTGCAGTGCATGTAGACGTCATGGAGCACCGCCACCGGCAGCCCGTCCAGCGAGTCCAGCTGCTGCAGCCGGTCCGGCAGCCAGCCCAGCAAGGCCTCGCGCTTGGAGTGCGCTGCCGGCGTGCCGAGAAAGCGTGGTGACATCAAGGCCAGGAACAGGGCCGCCGCCAGCGGCTTGTTCTGCGCCCACAGCATTTCCACGTCCAGTGGCAGTTCCGATTCGGGCGAGTAGAGGATGCAGAATTTCACCAGGTCCAGCGGCTTGATTTCGAACACCTCGGCCTGCGGACCACCCAGCTTGAGCGAGGCCAGGATGTGGTCGGCATTGATGAAGTGGCTGGCGCCGAACAGCGCCGCAAGCCAGCGCTGGAAATTGATCAGCTGGCCGAAGCCGTCCGGGCTGATGTGAAAGGCGGGGTCCGAGAACAGTGCCGAGATGGCGCTGGTGACGCGGGTCAGCATGTGCTGCTCCAGCTCGGTGGCGGTGACGGCGGCCGATACCTGCAGCGAAAACTTGTCGGCCAGCTGCCCATACTGGCGGTCGATCAGCAGCAGCAGGCGCACCAGTTCGCGGGCGGCTGGCTCATGCTGCCGCGAGTAGCACAGGTACTCGAATTTTTCCAGGGAGAAAATTTCGTCGGGGCGGGCCGTCATGGCGGGATCTCTTGATCAAATGGAGGCAGCCGGCATTGTGCCGTCTATGGCAGACGACTGCCAGCGCTTTCACGTCGTGCCGCGCCAGACGGTGGGGGGAAGATCCACTGCACCGCCTCCGGCGCCCCGAACAGCCGCGCCGCACCATGGGCGGCGCCGGGGATCTGCCGTTGCGGATGATCGACCGGAATCTGCCAGCGCTGCGACAGGTCGCGTTCGCTGCCCACGTAGGCCAGTTGTCGCGCCACCCGGGTCTGGCCTTGCATCGCCGCGCCGCAGGCATGGTCGAGGTAGCGGTGTTGCGGATCAGTGTCGCGAGCACCCACCATGTAGCGCACGTCCCGGGCGGCATAGCGGGCAAACAGCTGGCGTCCGTCCAGCTGCGGTGGCGGCAGGTAGGCGGGCGCATGCTGCAGCCCGTAGCGGTAGTCGTCGTAGCGCGGACAGGCCTGCATCTGCCTAGTCGGGATGGCAAAGCCGTCGCCGAGCGGGCGCTCCGGGCTCAGGTAGAGGTAGGAGGAGGGGCTGGAGATGACATAGCGCACATGGATGCCCGTCTGTTGCAGCTCTTCCGTGACCGCATTCAACACCGCGTAGCGCTGCAGCAGCTGCGCCCCGGCCGAATGGCCGATCAGCACGATCTCGCGCAGGTCCGGAAAGCGCCGCGGGTCACCCAGCCAGCGCAGCAGGTCGTCCAGCACCTGGAAACTGGTGATCCCCGTCACGCCCCGCGCCGACGGTTCGCCCTGCATCCAGGCGCCGCCGCCCCATACCGGCATGCCCGGCAGCACGCCACGGTCCTTGTGGGCCATGAAGTTGGGGGCCAGCAGCAAGTTGTCGGACGCTGCCAGACCGGCCATCGTCAGCAGGTGTTGACCGATGGCGAAGTAATCATCGGCGTTGCGCTTGACGCCGTGCAGGATCACCACGGCCTGCCGCACGTGACTTGGCAACCGGCCCAGATCGGCATTGGCATACAGGCCGAAGGTGTAGGGCGGGCGAGCAGGGCCTTCCAGCAGCAAAGGCTGGCGCATCGCGTCGCCGCTGGCAGTGGATGCAGCGGAGGCAGAGGCACAGTGGCCCAGGAGGGAGGTCAGCAGCAACGCCAGGGCGAAGGCGAGGGACATCAGGGAAGAGGGAGGTCGGGCCATGGTCTCAAAGGTGGCGAGCCTGTGCGTGCGTCGGCCTGCCACTATAGCCGGCAAATGCCCGGCCCGCTCAGTGCGGTGTGCGGGCCTGCAGCATGGCCGAGGGCGACTGGCCGAACAGTTTCTTGTAGTCGCACGAGAACTGGCTGAAATTGCTGAAACCCCAGGCCGCCGCAATGTCGCCGATGGGCTGTCGGCCATCGCCATGGGCCAGCGCGCGGCGCACGCCATTCAGGCGCAGCAGGCGCAGGTAGCTCATCGGGCTCACGCCCAGCACATCCTCGAAACAGTATTGCAGCGTTCGCCGGCTCACATGTAATGCCTCGCACAGCATGGGCACGGTGACCGGGCTTTCCTGATGGGCCAGGGCCAGATCGCGGGCGTCGTTGACGATGCGACGGCGGCGCAACAGGCTGGCGCCCGCCTCGGCTTCGATGTCGCCTTCGTCCAGCAGTGCCAGCAGCGAGACCAGCACCGCTTCCTGGCGCAGTTGCAGGGCGGCATGGGCTGCCTGGCCGCTGGCCTGGCCGGCCAGCGCGAGCAGGGCGCCGATCTGGTGGCGGCAATCGTCCAGGCCGCCGGCATCGACCTTCAGCATTTCGGCCTGACCCAGCCGGCGCCAGTCGGGCTGGCAGCCGAGCCGGGCGGCGCTGGCCTGCAGGGCGTCGCGCTGGACCACGACACCGAAGATGTCATGTTGATCCGGCGTGACCAGTTCGAAATCGCAGGCGCCGGGTCGGGTCATCACCACGTCCTGTGGCACCAGGCGGCCATTGATGCGCATGCCCATGGTGCGCACCTCGATGCCGAACCAGTAGGCATCCGGCCACACCTGGCAGGACTGGCGCACGGCACGGCTGCCGGCCTCGCGGAAGATCTGCAGACCTTCGCTCTGCCATTCCTGCAGCACACCCTCGAAGCTGCCGCAGGCCAACTGGTCGTAGCGCTGCTCCCAGTCGGTGAGGTTATGGGCATGTTCGTCCACGTCACGCGCAACGGCGGTGCGCAATGCCCGCCGGCTGTGCGTTGCCACTGTGTCAGGCTGGGACAGTGCAAGAGAGGACATGGGACGACTCCATAGATGAGTGGCATCGATAGCCGCCCGCAGGCGACGCAGTTTTGCCGAATTTCGATAACGCCGCCGATTTGGCCGTTGCTATATTGCGTCGCTAGGGCAGCGTCTTGATCAAAATCAAGCAAGCCGCATGCCCGCAAAGATGGCTCTTTTGCCACCCTGACGGCCGCCACAGTGCGGCCCACCTCTCGCGCCAACAGGAGAATCCGATGAATGCAAGCTCTTCAGGGCAGGGGCATACGCTCAAGCCCGTCCTGTCCACCCTGCAGCTCTGGGCCATCGCGGTCGGGCTGGTGATCTCTGGTGAGTATTTCGGCTGGAGCTACGGCTGGGCCAGCGCCGGCACGCTGGGCTTTACGGTGACGGCGCTGTTCATCGCGGCCATGTACGCCACCTTCATCTTCAGCTTTACCGAACTGACGACCTCCATCCCCCATGCCGGCGGCCCGTTCGCCTACAGCAAGCGCGCCTTCGGGCCGGTGGGCGGTTACCTGGCCGGGGCAGCCACGCTGATCGAGTTCGTCTTCGCGCCGCCGGCCATTGCGCTGGCCATCGGGGCCTATCTGAACGTGCAGTTTCCGGCGCTCGACCCCAAGCTGGCCGCGCTGGGCGCCTATCTGGTCTTCATGACGCTCAATATCGTGGGGGTGCAGATCGCCGCCACCTTTGAGCTGTGCGTGACGCTGCTGGCGATCTTCGAACTGCTGGTCTTCATGGGCGTGGTGGCGCCGGGCTTCTCGATGGCCAACTTCACCAAGGGCGGCTGGTCGGGCAGCGATGGCTTCAGCCTGGCGGCGGTGCCGGGCATGTTTGCGGCGATCCCGTTCGCGATCTGGTTCTTCCTGGCCATCGAAGGCGTGGCCATGGCCGCCGAGGAAGCCAAGGACCCGCGTCGCTCCATCCCCATCGCCTATATCACCGGCATCCTGACGCTGGTGGTGCTGGCCATCGGCGTGATGCTCTTCGCCGGTGGCGTGGGTGACTGGACCAAGTTGGCCAACATCAACGACCCGTTGCCGCAGGCCATGAAGCTGATCGTCGGCGAGAACAGCAACTGGCTGCACATGCTGGTGTGGCTGGGCCTGTTCGGTCTGGTGGCGTCCTTCCACGGCATCATCCTGGGTTATTCGCGGCAGATCTTCGCCCTGGCCCGGGAGGGTTACCTGCCGGCTTACTTCGCCCGTGTCCATCCCCGTTTCAAGACCCCGCACCGGGCCATCCTGGCCGGCGGCGTGGTGGGCATTGCCGCCATCTACAGCGATGAACTCATCAAGATCGGCGGCCAGACCCTCACCGCCAACATCGTCACCATGTCGGTGTTCGGCGCGATCCTGATGTACATCCTGTCGATGCTCTCGCTGTTCCGCCTGCGCCGCGACGAGGCCGGCCTGGAGCGCCCGTTCCGGGCACCCCTGTACCCGTACTTCCCGGCCTTTGCGCTGTTCGGCGCGCTGGTGTGCATGGCCACCATGATCTATTACAACCCGCTGATCTTCGGCATCTTCGTCGGCCTGCTGGCCCTGGGCTATGCCTGGTTCCTGGCAACGGCGCGACACCGGGCGGAGGGTGCGGCGGCGATGGCGAAATCCTGAGCGGCATGATTTTCCAAACGATATAAAACTTTTATTTCCCCAAGGCCATCATGAACAACAAACACACACCGACCACCGACTCCCACCCGCCCGCGCTGCAACGCCGTGGCTTCCTGGGCGGCCTGCTGGCCGCTGCCGCCGGCGGCACGATGGCGACCCTGGCCAGCCCGGCCCATGCAGCCAGCCGCGCCGAGGTGGCGCTGGACCGCGCCAAGTGGGCCATGCGCAATCACGACATGGTGGCGCAGATGATCGCCGAACACGGCAAGCTGGCGCCGGGCTACCAGTCCGGCAAGCGCCCCTACGCGGTCTTTGACTGGGACAACACCAGCATCATGAACGACTGCGAGGAAGCGCTGCTGATGTACCAGATCAATACGCTGTCCTTCAAGCTGAGCCCGGCCGAGTTCGCCGCCATCACGCGCCAGAACGTGCCGCCGGGTCCGTTCAGCAAGGACTTCAAGAACGCCGCCGGCCAGATCGTCGACCTCGACTCCATCTGCGCCGACCTGGACGCCGACTATGCCTTCCTGCACGCCAACTACAAGGGCATGGCCGGCAGCAAGTCGCTGGAGGAAGTGACGGCCACCACCGAGTTCCAGGACTTCCGCGCCAAGCTGTATTACCTCTACGAAGCGGTCAACGACACCCATGGTGTGAACGTGGGCTATCCGTGGGTGATCTATTTCTTCGCCAACATGAGCGTGGCCGAGGTAAGCGCCCTGGCCGAGGCCTCCAATGATGCCGCACTGGGCGCTGCGCTGACCAAGGTCAAGTACACCAGCCCGGCCGACCGTCCGGGCAAGGCGGGCGTGGTGAGCGTGTCGCACTTCCACGGCATCCGCCTGTGCACCGAAATCGCCACCCTGATGGACAGCCTGCGTCGCAACGGCATCGACGTCTATGTCTGTACCGCCTCGCTGGAAGATGTGGTGGCGGTGTTCGCGACCCATCCCAAGTACGGTTACCACGTCACGCGTGACAACGTCATCGGCCTGCGTCTGGAGCGCAACGGCCAGGCCTTCCGCAATGCCTACCTCAAGGACTGGCCGCTGACCTGGGGGCCGGGCAAGACGGTCGCCATCAAGCAGGTGCTGGTGGCGCAGAAGGGCTACGGGCCGCTGTTCGTGGCAGGCGATAGCGATGGCGATTACGATATGCTGCGGGACTTCCCGGAGACCCGTTTCGGGCTCATCGTCAACCGCATGAAGAACGGCAAGATCGGTGAGCTGTCCAAGCTGGCGGCCGACCAGATCAGCACCGACAAGCCGCGCTTCCTGCTGCAGGGCCGGCAGGAATCGACCGGCAACTGGGTGCCGGCCGAAACCAGCATCAAATACGGCAAGACCGCACCGCAACTGCTCACCAGCTGAGCGGCAGGGTGCAAGACCGGGCCGGTGCCGCCACCCACGGCAGCACCGGCTCCGGCGAACAAGGAGGAGCAGCATCATGGCCGAACACCGTTTCCGGCACAGCGCAGGTAGCGCCAGCTACGTGTTTCGCGATCTCAAGGACCTGATGGCCAAGGCCAGCCCGGCGCGCTCGGGCGACCTGCTGGCCGGGGTGGCGGCGGGCAGCGCCGAAGAGCGGGCGATTGCGCAGATGGCGCTGGCCGATCTGCCGCTGAAGCTCTTCCTGGAAGAGCCGCTCATCCCCTATGAAGAGGACGAGATCACCCGTCTCATCCTCGACAGCCACGACCGCGCCGCCTTCGCGCCCATCGCCCATCTCACCATAGGCGACCTGCGCAACTGGCTGCTGGCCGACGACACCGACAGCACCGTGCTGGCAGCGGTGGCGCCCGGCATCACCCCGGAGATGGCTGCGGCCGTCAGCAAGATCATGCGCAACCAGGACCTGATCCTGGTCGCCAAGAAGTGCCGCGTGGTGACGGCCTTTCGCAACACCATCGGCCTGCCGGGCCGGCTCTCGACCCGCCTGCAGCCCAATCATCCGACTGACGACGCCAGCGGCATCGCCGCCAGCATGCTCGATGGCCTGATGTACGGAAACGGCGACGCCGTCATCGGCATCAACCCCGCCACCGACAACGTGCCGCAGGTGGTCAAGCTGGTCGGCATGATGGCCGACGTCATTGCGCGCTATGACATCCCCACCCAATCCTGCGTGCTGACCCACGTCACCAACACGATTGCCGCCATTGAGCGCGGTGCGCCGGTGGACCTGGTATTCCAGTCGGTTGCCGGCACCGAGGCCGCCAACCGCAGCTTCGGCATCGACCTCTACCTGCTGGGCGAGGCGCGTGAAGCCGCCTTGTCGCTCAAGCGCGGTACCGTGGGCGACAACGTCATGTATTTCGAGACCGGGCAGGGCAGTGCGCTCTCGGCCAATGCCCATCACGGGATCGACCAGCAGACCTGCGAGGCCCGGGCCTATGCGGTGGCGCGGGCGTTCAAGCCGCTGCTGGTGAATACCGTGGTCGGCTTCATCGGTCCCGAATATCTCTACGATGGCAAGCAGATCATCCGCGCCGGTCTGGAAGACCACTTCTGCGCCAAGCTGCTGGGCCTGCCCATGGGCTGCGACGTCTGCTACACCAACCACGCCGAGGCCGACCAGAACGACATGGACGTGCTGCTGACCCTGCTGGGCGTGGCCGGCTGTACCTTCGTGATGGGCATCCCCGGCTCGGACGACATCATGCTGAACTACCAGACCACATCCTTCCACGATGCCCTGTATGCGCGCCGGGTGCTGGGTTCGCGCCCCGCGCCCGAGTTCGAGGCCTGGCTGCACCGGATGCAGATCTTCAACCAGGGCAGCGACGACGCCGCCTTCCGCCTGCATGCCGACATGGCACCGGGTTTTCGCGATACCTTGCTGCGGCTGCAATGATCATGGACGACCAGCCCATTTCCCCTTCAGGTGCAGAAAACGTCAGCCCCGGTGCGGAATCGGTCACGACCAATCCGTGGGAAGCGCTACGCCGTTTCACCGCTGCACGCATCGCCCTGGGGCGCAGCGGCGTCAGCCTGCCGACCGCGCCGCAATTGGCCTTCCAGCTGGCGCATGCGCAGGCGCGGGATGCCGTGCATCTGCCGCTGGATGTGGCAGCCTTGACGGCACAGTTGCAGCAGCAGGGCATCTGCGCTGCCGAAGACGTACTGCAGGTCCAGAGCGCAGCAACGGACCGCCTGGTCTATCTGCAGCGCCCTGACTTCGGACGCAAGCTCTCGGAGGCATCGCGCCAACTGTTGCTGGCGCGTTTCGGCAGCCAGGCGCCACGCAGCTACGACGTCGGCTTCGTCATCGCCGATGGCCTCTCGGCCCGCGCGATCTTGCGCAATGCCGCACCTTTCCTGGGCGAGGTGATGCGACGCATCGCACCGGAAGGCTGGACCATGGCGCCGCCGGTGATCGTGCAGCAGGGCCGGGTGGCGGTGGCTGACGAGATCGGGGAATTGCTGGGCGTGAAGCTGGTGGTGATCCTGATCGGCGAGCGCCCGGGCCTGAGCTCACCCGACAGCATGGGCCTGTACCTGACCTGGATGCCGGCACGCGGATTGACCGATGCCAGCCGCAACTGCATTTCCAACGTACGCCCGGAGGGCTTGCCCTATCCGGAAGCGGCCTACAAGCTGCATTACCTGATGGCCCAGGCGCACCAGCGCAGTCTGTCGGGCGTGGCCTTGAAGGATGAGACGGCTGGCGAGGGCGCGGAACTGGATGTGCGGCGCAATTTCCTGCTCGATGGCGCCTGAAATCGGGCCGGCACATGATCATGGGAGGATGCCCTGAGAACCGTTCGGACTGAGTAGCGGCTCTGCCGCGTATCGAAGACTCACCGGCATGCGCGCCTTCGATACGCCGCACTGACGTGCGGCTACTCAGTCCGAACGGTAGTCGGTTGGTTTTCCGCTATTCAAGATGGCCGTTCGGACTGAGTAGCGGCTTTGCCGCGTATCGAAGACTCACCGGCATGCGCGCCTTCGATACGCCGCACTGATGTGCGGCTACTCGGTCCGAACGGTAGTCGATTGGTTTTCCGCTATTCAAGATGGCCGTTCGGACTGAGTAGCGGCTCTGCCGCGTATCGAAGACTCACCGGCATGCGCGCCTTCGATACGCCGCACTGACGTGCGGCTACTCAGTCCGAACGGTAGTCGGTTGGTTTGCCGCTATTCAAGAAGGCCGTTCGGACTGAGTAGCGGCTCTGCCGCGTATCGAAGACTCACCGGCATGCGCGCCTTCGATACGCCGCACTGATGTGCGGCTACTCAGTCCGAATGGTAGTCGGTTCACCAGCAGCTTTCCCGCATGGCCCTGCCATGCAGGCTCAGCCCGCAAAAAGCAAAAAGACCGCGAACTTGCATTCGCGGCCTTTCCGTTTTTACTGCCGGAGGGTGCTCCAGCTACCCTCCGGCAGATGAAGGCGCCTTACAGCGATTCCAGCGCCTTGTTCAGCGTGGCGCTCGGACGCATCACGGCGAAGGTCTTTTCGCGGTCCGGCAGGTAGTAGCCGCCGATGTCCACTTCCTTGCCCTGCACCGCATTGAGCTCTTCCACGATCTTCTGCTCGTTGTCGGTCAGTGCCTTGGCCAGCGGTGCGAACTGCTTGGCCAGATCGGCGTCGTCCTTCTGCGCGGCCAGTTCCTGGGCCCAGTACATGGCCAGGTAGAAGTGGCTGCCGCGGTTGTCCAGTTCACCGGTCTTGGGCGAGGGCGACTTGTTGTTGTCCAGCAGCTTGCCGGTGGCGGCGTCCAGGGTCTTGGCCAGCACCTTGGCGCGGTTGTTGCCGGTCTTGATGCCCACGTCCTCGATGGACACGGCCAGGGCCAGGAATTCACCCAGCGAATCCCAGCGCAGGTGGTTTTCACCGACCAGCTGTTGGACGTGCTTGGGCGCCGAGCCGCCAGCGCCGGTTTCGAACATGCCGCCGCCGGCCATCAGCGGAACGATCGACAGCATCTTGGCCGAGGTACCCAGTTCCATGATCGGGAACAGGTCGGTCAGGTAATCGCGCAGGATGTTGCCGGTTACCGAGATGGTGTCCTGGCCACGGATGACGCGTTCCAGGGTGTAACGCATGGCGCGCACTTGCGACATGATCTGGATGTTGGCACCGGTCAGGTCGTGATCCTTCAGGTAGGTGTTGACCTTCTTGATCAGTTCGGCTTCGTGCGGACGGTACGGGTCCAGCCAGAACACGGCCGGCATGCCGGACAGGCGGGCGCGGGTCACGGCCAGCTTGACCCAGTCGCGCACCGCTGCGTCTTTGACCTGGCACATGCGCCAGATGTCGCCTTCTTCCACGTTCTGCTCCAGCAGGACCTGGCCGTCCAGCGTGACGATGCGGGCCACGCCGGCTTGCGCGATTTCGAAGGTCTTGTCGTGCGAACCGTATTCCTCGGCCTTCTGGGCCATCAGGCCGACGTTGGGCACGGTACCCATGGTGGTCGGGTCGAAGGCGCCGTTGGTCTTGCAGAAATTGATGATTTCCTGATAGATGCGGGCGAAGGTCGATTCCGGCAGCAGGGCCTTGGTGTCTTCGGTCTTGCCGGCGGCGTTCCACATCTTGCCACCCGCGCGGATCATGGCCGGCATGGAGGCATCGACGATCACGTCGTTGGGGGCGTGCAGGTTGGTGATGCCCTTGGCGGAGTCCACCATGGCCAGGCGCGGACGTTTGGCTTCGTCGGCCTTCAGGTCGGCCAGCACTTCAGCCTTCTTGGCTTCGGGCAGGGTGTTGATCTTTTCATAGACACCCGACATGCCGTTGTTCGGGTTCACGCCGATCTCGGCGAACAGGGCGGCGTGCTTGGCGAAAGTGTCCTTGTAGTAGGTACGCACGGCGTGGCCGAAGACGATGGGGTGCGAGACCTTCATCATGGTGGCCTTGACGTGCACCGACAGCAGCAGGTCGGTATCGAAGGCGTCCTGCATCTGTTCTTCGTAGTAGGCGCACAGGGCCTTCTTGCTCATGAACATGCTGTCGATGATTTCACCGGCCTGCAGCGAGACCTTGGACTTCAGGACGATGGTTTCACCGGACTTGGTGACCAGGTCCATCTTGACGTCGACGGCCTTGTCCAGGGTCAGGCTCTTTTCACCGGCGTAGAAGTCGCCGCCGTGCATGTGCGCCACGTGGGTGCGCGAGGCCATGGACCACTTGGCCATCGAGTGCGGGTGCTTGCGGGCGTAGTTCTTGACGGCGTTGGGTGCGCGGCGATCGGAGTTGCCTTCGCGCAGGACCGGGTTCACGGCGCTGCCGGTGACCTTGGCGTAGCGCTTTTGCAGGGCCTTCTCTTCGTCGGTGGAGGGGTTTTCCGGATAGTCGGGCAGCTTGTAGCCGCGTGCCTGCAGTTCGCGGATGGCCGCTTGCAGCTGCAGGATGGAGGCGCTGATGTTGGGCAGCTTGATGATGTTGGCGTCCGGGCTCTGGGTCAGTGCGCCCAGTGCGGCCAGGTTGTCGGGGACTTTCTGCTCATCGGTGAGGTACTCCGGGAATTCAGCCAAGATACGAGCAGCCACCGAAATATCGCTTTCGACGACGTCGATGCCAGCCGGAGCGGTGAACTTCTTGACGATGGGCAAGAGCGAGTGGGTCGCCAGATAGGGTGCCTCGTCGGTCAGCGTATAGATGATGGTCGGGTTGCCAGTAGTCACGATGATGTCCTTGCGTTGGTGTGTTGATGTGCTTTGGTGCGATCCTCGCAGCGCCGGATGGCCCGTCCTTGCTCTGTCGGCCTGGACTGGTGCCATCTCCTTGTCGGCTTGCTGCGCGGAAATTCGTCTCCCGGGGCGGCGTTCCCGGCGTACTGCTGCCAGAGGGCCGCGGCAAAAAACAGCGGTAGTTTACTCCTAAGCGGCCGGAAATGCTTCAACTCTTATATAAGACTTGAAGAAATTTTTGTATTTCCCTGGATTGATTTCCCGCTTGCCGTGTTCTTCGCCAAACCGGGTTAGTGTCTCAGCCTGAACTTTTGAATATGTCCGGCAATTTGCCGTACAATGACTTCCGGAGGAAAACATCATGCCCGCCGTCTCAACCGCCAGGCTCGAAGCCCGGATCAGTCCTGAATTGCAGCAATTACTCAAGCGTGCCGCCGAGATCGAAGGTCGTACGCTGACTGATTTCGTCGTAAGCGCCGTGCAGGAGGCTGCGCAAAAGGCCATCGAGCAGGCCGATGTGATCCGCCTTTCACTTCAGGACCAGCAGCGTTTCGCGGACGCATTGCTGGCGCCTCCATCGCCATCGCCCGCCCTCAAACGCGCCATGGCGCGTCATGACGAGCTTCTGCGCACTGAAGAATGACGCGCCCGCCGTTCCTGGTGACGGCGCTGGAGACCGGGATTCATGATCGTAGCCGCTTCGACTGCGGCGTACTTGCACTAAACCGCTACCTGCGGGAGCAGGTCTCGCAGGACATCCGTCGTCGCGTGGCCGCCTGCTTTGTCGCTCTCGATGACAGCCAGCGCATCGCCGCCTATTACACCCTGGCCAGTGCCAGCGTGCCGTTGACCGGACTGCCGGATGATCTACGACGCAAGCTGCCGCGCTATGGCGCAATCCCGGCCATCCGCATGGGCCGCCTTGCCGTGGACAGGGAGTTCAAGGGGCGCGGCCTCGGTAGCGCGCTGCTGGTCAATGCCATGCGCCGGGCAGTGGCAGCCGAGATTCCAGGGGCGGTCATGGTGGTCGAGGCGAAGGACCCGCAGGCAGCCGCTTTTTACCGTCATCACGGGTTCATCGAACTGCAGGATGCACCGCTCACCCTGTTCCTGCCCTTGTCCAGCCTGCGCTGACCCTATGGCGCGCCGTTGCTTGCGCGCATAAAAAAGGGCCGCTTAGCTTCAGCGGCCCATCATTCCAATAGCTATTGCAAAAACGCTTGTCAGGCTGCAGCCACCTGCTGTGCGGTCTTGTTGCGGTAGAGGATCAGGGTGGCGATCAGACCGCACACCGCGGCTGCGCTCATCCAGATGCCAGGCGCCGCCTTGTCGCCGGTGGCCTGGATCAGGCCGGTGGCGATGGCCGGGGTGAAGCCGCCGAACACTGCCGTGGCCAGGCTGTAGGCCAGCGAGAAACCTGCGGTACGCACGTCGGCCGGCATCACCTCGGTCAGTGCCACCACCATCGCGCCGTTGTAGCTGGCGTAGAGGAAGGACAGCCACAGTTCCACGATCAGCATCTTGCCGAAGGTGGCGTCATGCACCAGCCAGTTCACGGCCGGGTAGGCGGTCAGGATGGTCAGTACCGTGAAGGCCACCAGGATGGGGCGACGGCCGATGCGGTCCGACAGCGCGCCCATGATGGGCAGCCAGATGAAGTTGGACACGCCCACGCACAAGGTGACGATCAGGCTGGCCTCGGTGGACAGCTTCAGGACGTTCTTGCCGAAGGTCGGGGTGTAGACCGTGATCAGGTAGAACGACACGGTCGTCATCGACACCAGCATCATGCCGGCGATGACCAGCTTCCAGTTCTCGATCATGGAGCGGAAGATCTGGCCGGTGCTCGGACGATGCTTGCGGCGCATGAATTCTTCGGTTTCCTGCAGCGAGCGGCGGATCACGAACAGCACCGGCACGATCAGGCAGCCGATGAAGAAGGGAATACGCCAGCCCCAGTCACCGACCTGGGCCGGGGTGAGGGTGGTCGAGAGTGCGTAGCCGATGGCGGCCGCCACGATGATGGCCACCTGCTGGCTGCCGGACTGCCAGCTCACGTAAAAGCCCTTGCGGCCGGGCGTGGCCATTTCGGCCAGGTAGACCGACACACCGCCCAGTTCCACGCCGGCCGAGAAGCCTTGCAGCAGGCGGCCGATCAGCACCAGCACGGGCGCCAGCGCGCCGATGGTGGCGTAGGAGGGGACAAAGGCGATCAGCATGGTGCCCAGCGCCATCAGGGCCAGGGTCACGATCAGGCCCTGGCGGCGACCGACGCGGTCCACGTAGGCGCCCAGGATGATGGCACCCAGCGGACGCATCAGGAAGCCGGCGCCAAAGGTCATGAAGGTCAGCATCAGGGACGCGAACTCGTTGTCGCCCGGGAAGAAGGCCTTGGAGATGTGCGTCGCGTAGAAACCGAACAGGAAGAAATCGAACATTTCCATGAAGTTGCCGCTGGTAACCCGCAGCACCGTGGAAAACTTCGACGGCGAAGAAGTGGATGTCGTCATGATATGTGCCTCGTTATCTGTTGGGCGGACCGTGTTGCTTCCGGTCTTGCGCCTGTCTCGTCCCGCCATGCGGCAGGTTGTGTCAGGATCTTTTCTGTGGGGACAGCTATTGCGCCGCCGATTCTATGCCCGAATTCCCGGCCATGGACCACCCCGCCCCGGGATGGAAGCAAATATCGGTTTTTTCGATAGCTGGATGAAAGCTTGGGGAGCCAATCCGGCCAAAAGAAGGGCTTTCCGGCGTTGTTTTGCGTAGTTCTGCACTGCGTCAAGGCAAGCTGGCCGTAAATATGGTGCAATGCCGCATCACGTTTGTGCGGCTCTGCGGCCCCGCCCACCGTTTCCCATCTCCACCCGTCTCGAAAGGTCTCCATGAAAACCGCCGTCTACAGCGCCCGCCGCTACGACCAGACCCTGCTCCTGCGTGCCAATGCCCAGTCTGGCGCGGGCCACGAATTGGTGTTCCTGCAGGATCGGCTCGACAGCGATACCGCCCAACTGTGCAGCGGCTGCGAGGCGGTGGCGGCCTTCGTCAACGACGATCTCGGCGCACCCGTGCTGGAGCGTCTGGCGGCCCAGGGCATACGCTTTGTCACCACCCGCTCCACCGGATTCAACCATATCGATATCCAGGCCGCGCGCAGGCTGGGCATCACGGTGGCGCGGGTGGCCGATTATTCACCTTATTCGGTGGCCGAGTTCGCGGTGGGTCTGCTGCTGGCGGTCAATCGCAAGATCGCCCGCGCCAGCATGCGCACGCGCGAAGGCAATTTCGAACTGGATGGCTTGATGGGTTTCGACCTGCACGGCAAGACCGTGGGCGTGATCGGCACCGGCAAGATCGGTGCGCTGTTTGCCCGCATCATGGCCGGTTTCGGCTGCACCGTGCTGGGCAGCGACGTGCATCGCAACCCGGATTTCGAGGCACTGGGCGGCCGTTACGTGGAGCGCGAGGCCTTGTTCGCGGCCAGTGACGTGATCTCGCTGCATTGTCCGCTCACCGAGGCCACGCGCTATCTGGTCAATGCGCAGACCCTGGCGGTCACCAAGCCCGGCTGCATCCTGGTCAATACCAGCCGCGGCGCGCTGGTGGATACCGAGGCCGCCATCGCCGCCCTCAAGAGCGGCCAACTGCGCGGCCTGGCCATCGATGTCTATCAGCAGGAGGCCAGCCTGTTCTTCCAGGACCTGTCCTCCACCATCATCACCGACGACGTGATCCAGCGCCTGGTGTCCTTTCCCAACGTGATCGTGACCGGTCACCAGGCCTTCTTCACCGAGGAAGCCATCGGTCAGATCATGCAGACCACCATCGACAACCTCAGCGATTTCGCCACCGGCGCCAGCCTCGGGGAACGCCTGGTGGCCTGACCGGCGCTGCTTTCAACCCGCAGCGCCGCGGGTATTGAACAGCGAACCCAGTTGCTCGCCGATGCGCGGACGCAGGTGCTCGCGCACGCGATGGATGATCTCTTCTGCGTCGGCCGTGCCATAGGTCTGGGCCAACTGCCGGTGCATGTCAAAGTGCAGGTAGAGCAGGCCACGCAGGCTCTGGAAGGCGGTGGGGTGGGACTGTCCGCAGATCTGCTCGTTGTTGTCCATCACCTGGTTGAGCACGCCCGGATCGAACAGGCGCACCTGGCAGATCACGGCGAAGCGCACGATCTCCAGGTCCAGGGCTTCCAGTTCCTGGGTCAGCTCATCGGGGGTGTGGCGCTCGGCGCTGAGTTTCTCGGACATGAATTCTTTCGGAGGAGGAGGGGCCTCCAGCTTAGCATTTGCTGCGTCGCGAAAAATTGTCGGAAATCAATCCTGCCTTGATAATCAGACGTGATCAGGGCGATGGCGCTAGGATTTGGGCGCGAGAGTGGTAATTTTTTGCTGCATGGCAGCGAGGATGGGCAATGGGCGACGCCGGCTGCCAGCGCCGCCCACTACAAGCTACGCCGCTTCCACCATGGGATAGAAGTCCCGGTTCTCACGGCCAATGCGGTCGAACAGCAGCTTCAACACCCGATTGGCATCGGCACGGAACAGTTCGGGTTGTTCCGCGATGCGCTGGGCGTCATTCCATTGGCGCGAAAACTGGGCGTATTGCGCCGAGATGTCCTGCATCTCCTCCTGATAATGCCTGGCCTTGGCGGCCAGTGCGGGCGAGGCCTGCTGCATGGCAGGGTAGAGGTAGCGGTCTTCCACCGACAGGTGCAGCTTGATGACCGAGCTCATCGCGATCACTTCGCGGGCGATGGAGGCGGCCTCTTCGGCGATGCCCTGCGAGCACAGGGCCTTGAGTTGTTGTACGTGGCCGATGATGTCGGCGTGTTCACGGCGGTATTTGTCCAGGTTCATATCGTTTCACTCATGGGTGATGGAAGAACCCGCACCCGGCCAGGTCGGCCGGCTGCGGGGGCAGGGGCATTACTGCAGGGCGGCTGCGGGTCCGAAGAATTCGTAACGCGCCTGCGCCGCCGGCACGCCCAGTTCCTCCAGCGCCTGCCTGATGGCCTTCATGAAGGGCTTGGGGCCGACGAAGTAGGCGTCCACATCACGATCGGCCGGCAGCCACTGCTGCAATAGCGCGGCATCGATGAAGCCGTGGGCATGCGGCGCCACATCGCCGGCACGCTGGTTCTCGTAGCAGAAGCGCACTTGCAGCTGGGTATGGCGGGCGGCCAGTTCTTCCAGCGCGCCACGGAAGGCGTGCACACCCGCATGACGGGCGGCATGGATGAAGTGCACCGGGCGGCCGCTGGGCAGGGCCGCGACCAGCATGCTCATCATCGGCGTGATGCCGACGCCACCGCTGATGAGCACCAGCGGCCTGGCGCTGGCGGTCAAGGTGAACTCGCCGGAGGGCGGGAACAGTTCCACCACCGACCCCACATGGATCTGGTCATGCAGATGGCGCGAGACCTTGCCATTGGCTTCGCGCTTGACGCTGATGCGGTACTGCGCCGGCTGACCGTTCTGACGCAGCGGCGCCGACAGCGAATATTGGCGACGCTGCTCCTCCCCGTCGACCATCATGCGCAGGCCGATGTACTGGCCCGGTTCGAAGTCCAGCAGGCTGCCGCCATCCTGCGGCACGAAGTAGAAGGACGTGATTTCCTCGCTCTCGGCCACCTTGCGGCTGACCACGAAATGGCGGCCACCGCGCCAGCCACCGGGCGCTTCGGCCTTGCTGTCGTACTGCTGGCGCTCGGCGCCGATGAGGATATCGGCCAACTGCCCATAGGCCGCGCCCCAGGCGTCGATGACGGCATCGGTGGCGATGTCCGCACCCAGCACTTCGCGGATGGCGCGCAGCAGGCAATCGCCCACCATCGGGTAGTGCTCGGGCATGACCTGCACGGCGACGTGCTTGTTGATGATCTGTGCCGCCAGGGGGCCCAGTTCTTCCAGGCGGTCGATGTGGCGGGCATACATCAGCACGCCGTTGGCCAGCGCCCGTGGCTGGTCGCCGCTGACCTGGTGGGTACGGTTGAACAGCGGACGCACTTGCGGATAGTCACGCATGAGCATCTGGTAGAAGTGCGTGGTCAGGGCCTCGCCGCCCGATTCGAGCAGGGGGACGGTGGACTTGACGATGGCGAGTTGGGCTTCGGTCAGCATTCTGGGCCTTTCAGTGGTGGAGTGGAGGTGCCGGAGTACCGGTCTGCCCTGATGTATTACAAAAGCCGTGCCACCATCATGTCCTAATAAAATCAATGACTTAGGAAATATCCATGTCATTTTTACCTGTGTCATAATGACTTTAATTCACTTTATTGGTAGTCAATATGACCTCAAAGGCTTTGCTGGATGCGCTGTTGCCGCTGGTGGCCGACCTCTCCCGGGAGATCGATGATCGGGAGCGCTACCGGCGCCTGCTGCAGACCTTGCGCACGCTCTTTCCCTGCGACGCGGCCGCGCTGCTGCGGCTGGAGGGCGAGGTGCTGGTACCGCTGGCCATCGACGGTCTTTCTGGCGACACCCTCGGGCGGCGCTTCCGGGTGGCAGATCATCCGCGCTTCGGCGTGCTGCTGGCCAATGTTGCACCCACGCGCTTCCCGGCCGATTCCAGCTTGCCCGACCCCTATGATGGGCTGGTCGACGGGCTCAACGACGCCCATTCCGGCCAGCTGGAAGTGCACGATTGCATGGGGTGCGCGCTGACCGTCAACGGCCGTCCTTGGGGACTGGTCACGCTGGATGCGCTGGGGCCAGGCCGCTTCGACCGGGTCGACATGGCCTCGCTGCATGCCTTTGCCGCGCTGGCGGCCGCCACCGTCAACGTGGCCGAGCGCATCAGTGACCTCTCGCAAGCCGGAGAACAGGCGCGTCAGCGCGCCGAAGCCTATCGTCTCGGGCTGGAGGAAAGCCAGGGCAAGCGCGAACTGATCGGCCAGAGCCCGGCCCAGCGCCAGCTGATGGAAGAAATACGCATGGCCGCACCCAGCGACATGACGGTATTGATCAGCGGCGAAACCGGCACCGGCAAGGAGTTGGTGGCGCACGCCCTGCATGCCGCCTCGCCCCGCGCCCACAAGCCCATGATCAGCCTGAACTGCGCCGCCTTGCCCGACACCCTGGTCGAGAGTGAACTGTTCGGTCACGTCCGGGGCGCCTTCTCGGGTGCGGTGGCTGACCGTCGCGGCAAGTTCGAGATGGCCGATGGTGGCACGCTGTTCCTGGATGAAGTCGGCGAGTTGCCGCTGGCGGTGCAGGCCAAACTGCTACGGGTACTGCAGAGCGGGCAATTGCAGCGGGTGGGCTCGGACCGTGAACATCGGGTTGACGTGCGCTTGATTGCCGCCACCAATCGCGACCTGGCCGAAGAGGTCAAGCGCGGTCACTTCCGCGCCGACTTCTATCACCGCCTGTCGGTCTTTCCCATCCGGGTGCCGCCGTTACGTGAGCGGGGTCGCGACGTGCTGCTGCTGGCCGGGTATTTCCTGGAGCAGAACCGCGCAAGACTGGGTCTGACCAGCCTGCGGCTGTCCGCCGACGCCCAGCGCGCCCTGCAGGAATACCCTTGGCCGGGCAACATCCGGGAGCTGGAACATCTGGTCGGCCGCAGCGCCTTGCGTGCCCTGGCAGCACAGCCGCAGCGTCCATCCATCCTCACGCTGGACGCCGAGGCGCTGGATCTGCGCACGCCGCTGGCGCTCGCGTCCGATGCAAGCGCGGCAATGGGGAGTGCTGTCGCGGGAGTCAAGCCGACCGGCGCCACGCCGGGGCCGCTCTCTTTGTCACTGCGCGATGCAGTGGAGCGCTACGAGCGCGAGCTGGTCGGTGCCAGCCTGGAGCGACACCAGGGCAACCTGGCGGCTGCGGCACGCGAGCTGGGGCTGGACCGGGCCAACCTGAGCCGACTGGTCCGCAGACTGGGATTGCGTTGATGGCTTCAGGAGGAACAGGGCCTGAGCAGGAGAGCAGGGCGCCTGAGCCCGAGAGCGCAGGCACAGCAGTCGACACGCTCTAAAAAAATCGGCCAGTGCTCGCCGGGTAGATACCCGTGAGCACTGGCCGCAGCGTCTTACCGACGACGCCGGGAAGTTCAGGCTTGTGGCCGTTCGCTGTCCAGTTCCGCCAGTTGCCCGCGAATGCGGAGGGCGGTCAGGTGGCGGGCGGCGGCGGCATCGTCGTTGACGTGTTGCAGGTCTTCCGGCGGTGCGCTGATCGCTTTGACGGGAGCCCCTTGCTGCGGGCTGCCTGGAATGCCAGGGTTGAGTTGCGACATGATGTTCTCCAAGGGATGAAAATCTTGTGCAGACCCGCGGCCGGCAGGGCCGGCGGGCAGGGCTGCCAAATCCTGTTCGCAGGGGCCGGCGAGGAAACATCGCGGCCGATATGTGAACGTTTTGGCAAACCAGATGAAAGCATATTAGCCGTTTTAGCTGCGCTGCAACAGGTGTTCGGCGACCTAAATTTTTGTAGGAACTCGCGAAATGTTGGGGTGGGGCAAGGATAAGCACCTGCCATTCGCTTCGAATTTGCTGCGCAGCAATGCAAGGTGAGTTTCAGGCCCCCGATGCGCGAGCTTGCCGATTGGTACCCGAGTCCCGCTAGCCCTGCGCATCGATTCCTACGCCAACTGGTGGCATTGGCCGATGTCGGCTGCCGGCATGAGCGGCTAGCCTTGCTGAATCGTCCATCCCCTCATACCTCATGCAAGGAGTCCCAATGAACGAGCGCAAGCACGACAATTCCAACACCTACAAGATCATCGAAGTCGTGGGCAGTTCGCCCAACAGCAGCGACGAGGCCATCCGCAATGCCTTGGCCGACGTCGTCAAGACCGTCAAGAACATCGACTGGTTCGAGGTCACCCAGTGCCGTGGCCATGTCGAAAATGGCAGCATCGGCCATTTCCAGGTCGGTCTGAAGATCGGCTTCCGGGTCGAGGCCTGATCCCGCCAGCCATGCCGTGGACGGCACGGCAGAGCTTGGGCGGCCCTTCCCACGGATGAGGGATACAGGGCCGCAATCGGGCTGGTCCCCATATAGCGAGGTTCAATTGGCGGCTTTCAGGCTCCTTTGGCTAAAGTGGGGGTTCATCACCGCGTGCAGCGGCGATACTCGCCACGGCAGCCACGGCATCCACGCCAGCACCGCCACTTGAACCGCCGGCACTGCACCCTCTTCATCGTCAATTCGTCGTCAATTCGTCGTACTGCGGCCCGCCCTTCGCGGCCCCGGCGGCGTTTGCGTTTTCTTGCAGTGCGGTAGCAGGCCTCGTCACCAATACGGATTTCTGCCCAGCGTGCAGCTCCGGTTTTTTCGCCGCGCTGCAACAGTAGGATTCATCCTACGCGATCTCAGGCCGCTGTCCGATAGTGAGGGCTGATCCTGATCCGTATAACGTAATCATCGGCGCTCAAAAGTTTGTCCAGGCCAACATAACAACAAGGACATGTCTTCGCCCGGCCACCGGATCAAGCCCGGCCGAGGCGCAGATGCAATGCGATGCGACGAGCCAAGGGTGCTTTCCATCTCAGGTGCTTTCACACATTAGGGGTCCATCTTGCAAGCTCGAGTTCTGTTAGTCAGCTCGGAGGCCGTACCGCTCGTCAAGACCGGTGGCCTGGCCGACGTCATCACCGCTTTGGCGGTAGCGCTGCGCAAAGTCGGCATCGACGCCAGCATCCTCATGCCCGCCTATCCGGAGGCGGTGCGCAATCTCGGCGAGACGGTACAGATCGGTCTCAAGCATGGACTGCCCGGCGGCGCCGGCCGGCTCCTGCGCGGCACGGTCCCCGGCACCGACGTGCCGGCACTGCTGCTCGATACCGCGCGTTTCCGCCAGCGCGGCGCCAACCCCTATCTCGATGCCGATGGCGTGGAGTTCAGCGACAACGCGCTGTGCTTCGCCGACCTCTCGCATGCGGCCGTGGCCATCTGCGCCGGCGAGACCAGCCTGCCGGCACCGCACGTGGTGCACGCCAATGATTGGCACGCCGGGCTGATTCCCTGCCTCCTGAAGCTGCGCGGGCTGGATCACATCGGTACCATGCTGACCATCCACAACCTGGCCTTCCAGGGCAATTTCGCGCTGGGCTCGGCCGAGCAGATCGGTATTCCCCAGCATCTGCTGACCGGCGATGGCGTGGAATACTGGGGCAAGCTGTCCTTCCTCAAGGCCGGCATCCGCTTCTCCGATTGCGTCTCCACCGTCAGCCGCAACTATGCCGAAGAGATCATGACCCCGCGCTTCGGCTGCGGCATGGACGGCATCCTGTCCTTCCGCAAGCTGGACCTGCGCGCCATCCCCAATGCCATTGACGCCGAGCTGTGGAACCCCGCCAACGATCCGCTGATCGCCCGCAATTTCAGCGTCGGCAACATGAAGGGCAAGTCTGCCTGCAAGCGCGACCTGCAAAAGCTGTTCGGCCTGCCGGTCGATCCCTTCGCCCCGGTGATGGGCCTGGGCAGCCGCATCTCGCACCAGAAGATGGCCGACGTCGTCATCGAGGCATTGCCGGGCATCCTGGAGCGCCATCCGCGTCTGCAGGTGGTGGTGCTGGGCTGCGGCGACCATGACTACGAAGACGCCTTCCTGGCACTCACCCGCCAGTATCCTGGCCGCATCGCCGTGCATATCGGCTATGACGAGCGCCGCGCCCATGCGCTGCATGCCGGCAGCGACATGCTGTTGCACCCGACCCGTTTCGAGCCCTTTGGCCTGACCCCGCTGTATGCCATGCGCTATGGCGCCATTCCCATCGGCTCCCGTGTCGGCGGTCTGGTCGACACCGTATGCGACGCCGATCTCGATCCGCAACGCGCCACCGGCGTGCTGTTCGAAGGCGAGCGCGTGGAAGACATGCAGCACGCCGTCGCCCGCGCCTTTGCGCTCTACAGCGACAACGAGCGCTGGCAGTCCATCCAGCGCAATGCCATGAGCATCGACTGCGACTGGGCCGGCCCCACCCGCGCCTACATCGACGCCTATGCCCACGTGGCGGACATGGCCGTGCGCCCACTGTTTGCGCCGCGTCCCTTGCCGGTGGAGCGACCGGCAGCGCAGGTCGCCCACGGCGCAGTTGCCCATGAGCGGGTGGCTGGCATGGTCAGTCCGGCGGCGGCCATTGCCGCGGCCCTGGCGGGTGTGGTTGCCGGACCTTCGGCCGTGGCGGCGGCCTGATTGCGTCGCTGCAGCCGTGGCAGCTGCGGCCGTCTTTTGACAATTTTCTTTCAAGCCCGACCGCGTCCCTGCATCCATCAGGGACGCGGCAGGGAAGGTGTTTGCCGGCGTGCCGCCACGCGGTGCGCCGGATGCTGACCATCGATATTTCGATCAACCCAGATAACAACAACAGGAGTGTGCATGTCCGGCATGTCTGTCATGGCGTATAGGGAATCCCTGGACTCCGCGGATTCGTCTTCCGACGCCAGCTCGGCGCCCCCCCATCATGCCCCCGGCGCAAGCCCGGAGCAGTCCCTTCCTCCCCTCGAGAAAACCGCGCTGTCCCTGTCCTTTGAAGAGCAGGGCCTGCTGGAAGCCCTGCTGGCAGGGCGCCTGAACCAGCCTTTCTGCCTGCTCGGCCCTCGCTATGCGCGCGAGGCCAGCGGCGTCAGCGCCATTCGTTGCTTCCACCCCGGCGCCGAAGCGGTCCGCGTGCGCTGCCGGCATAGCGGCGCCCTGTTGGGCGAGCTGCAGCAATATCCGCTCAACGGTTCGCCCAGCGGCTTCTTCAGCGGTGTCGTCACCGGTCTGGAGCAGCGCCGCTACCAGGTCCCCTATGTGTTGGAAGTGGACTGGCATATCCCCGACGGCAACCGCAGCGTGCAGAGCACCGAAGATCCGTATGCCTTCGGTCTGCTGCTGGGCGAGCTGGACTTGCACTTGCTGCAGGAAGGTCGCCATCGTCAACTGGCCGATTGCCTGGGCGCGCGCCCGATGGAAATCGATGGCGTGCCCGGCACCCGCTTTGCCGTCTGGGCACCCAATGCCGAGCGCGTTTCGGTGGTGGGCGACTTCAACCAGTGGGACGGGCGCCGTCACGTGATGCGCCTGCGCCATGAGCCGGGCGTGTGGGAGCTGTTCATCCCCCGCATCGGTCCTGGCGATGTCTACAAATACGAAATCCTCGGCCGTGATGGCGTACTGCTGCCGCTCAAGGCCGATCCGGTGGCGCGCGCCACGGAACCGCCGCCGGCTACCGCCTCGGTGGTGGCCGATGCCCGTCCCTATGTCTGGCAGGACCAACAGTGGATGGCCGAACGTGCCCAGCGCCAGTCGCGCTCGGCGCCCATGTCCATCTACGAGGTGCATCCCGCCTCCTGGCGCCGCGTGCCTGAACAGGCGCATCGCAACTTCACCTGGGATGAACTGGCCGATGAGCTGATCCCCTACGTGGTCGGCATGGGCTTCACCCATATCGAACTGATGCCGGTGATGGAACATCCCTTCGGTGGCTCCTGGGGCTACCAGCCGATCAGCATGTTCGCGCCCAGTGCCCGCTTCGGCAAACCGGAGCGCTTCGCCGCCTTCGTCGACCGTTGCCACCAGGCTGGCATTGGCGTGCTGCTGGACTGGGTGCCGGCGCATTTCCCCAGCGACCAGCATGGCCTGGCACAGTTCGACGGCACCGCGTTGTATGAACACGCCGACCCCCGCGAAGGCTTCCACCAGGACTGGAATACCCTGATCTTCAACCTCGGCCGCAATGAGGTGCGTGGCTTCCTGATCGCCAGCGCCCTGGAGTGGCTGGAACACTTCCACGTCGACGGCCTGCGCGTGGACGCGGTGGCCTCCATGCTCTACCGCGACTACAGCCGCAAGTCTGGCGAGTGGGTGCCCAACATCCATGGCGGCCGCGAAAACCTGGAAGCCGTGGCCTTCCTGCGCGAGCTCAACACCGTCGTGACCCAGCGCTGCCCGGGCGCGCTGATGATTGCCGAGGAATCCACCTCCTGGCCCGGCGTGACCGCCGAAGTCAAGGACGAGGCCGATCATCACGGCCTGGGTTTCCACTACAAGTGGAACATGGGCTGGATGAACGACACCCTGCGCTACATGCAGCATGACCCGCTGTTCCGCCGCTATCACCACCACGACATGACCTTCGGTCTGCTCTACGGCTTCTCGGAAAACTTCATCCTGCCGATCTCGCATGACGAGGTGGTGCATGGCAAGCGCGCCTTGCTCAACAAGATGCCGGGCGACGAATGGCGCCGCTTCGCCAACGTGCGTGCCTACTATGGCTTCATGTGGACGCACCCCGGCAAGAAGCTGCTCTTCATGGGCAGCGAATTCGGCCAGCCCGACGAGTTCGACCACGACAAGTCGCCGTACTGGCATCTGCTGGACGAACATGGCGGCCACCCGGCCGGCCATCGCCAGCTGCGCCAGCTGGTCAGCGACCTGAACCATCTCTATTGCAGCGAACCGGCACTGCACCAGCGCGATTGCCGCGCCGACGGCTTCTCCTGGGCGGTCGGCGACGACAGCGTCAACAGCGTGCTGGCCTACTTCCGCTACGCCGATGAGGGGCCGCCGGTGCTCATCGTGGTCAACCTGACCCCGGTGCCACGCACCCACTACCGCATTGGCGTGCCACCCATCGCACCGGGCCAGCCCGGTGTGTGGCGCGAAGTGCTCAATACCGATGCCGCCGTCTATGGCGGCAGCAACAGCGGCAACATGGGCCGGGTCGAGGTGCAGGACATGGGCTGGCATGGCCACCCCAACTCCATCGAACTGAACCTGCCGCCGCTGTCCACCCTGATCCTGCGTAGAGAGTCCTGAAATGAGTGTCGCCTTTCCTGATCGCCTGATGCCAGGCCTGCCTTACCCCCTGGGCGCCAGCTCCGATGGCCTGGGGGTCAATTTTGCGGTGTTCTCGGCCAACGCCACCCGCATGGATCTCTGCCTGTTCGACCCCTCCGGCAAGCGCGAACTCAAGCGCATCCAGCTGCCCGAATGCACCGACGAGGTGTGGCACGGTTACCTGCCAGGCGCCGCCCCGGGGCTGGTCTATGGCTTCCGCGCCCATGGCCCCTACGAACCCAACAAGGGCCATCGCTTCAACCCCAACAAGCTGCTGCTGGACCCCTATGCCAAGCGCCTGGTGGGCCAGGTGCGCTGGACTGATGCGCTCTACGGCTACCGCCTGCATTCGGCCCGCGCCGACCTGTCCTTCGACCGGCGCGACAGCGCCGCCGCCATGCCCAAGGCCATGGTCACCGAAGACGCCTTCGTCTGGGAACATGACCGCCTGCCGCAGGTGCCGTGGAACAAGACCGTGATCTACGAGGCCCACGTCAAGGGCATCTCCAGGATGCGCGAAGACCTGCTGCCGCACGAACGCGGCACCTTCGCCGCGCTGTCCGATCCGGCCTTCATCGACCACCTGCTGCGCCTGGGCGTGACCACACTGGAACTGATGCCGGTGCATGCCTTCCTGCAGGACAGCTTCCTGGTCGAACGGGGCCTGAGCAACTACTGGGGCTACAGCACGCTCTCGTATTTCGCGCCCGAGCCGTCCTACATGTCCATGGGCGACCCCAACGAGCTGCGCATGGCCGTGCGACGCCTGCACAGCGCCGGCATCGAGGTCATCCTCGACGTGGTCTACAACCACACCAGCTGCGGCAGCGAACTGGGCCCCACACTGTCCTTCCGCGGCCTGGACAATGCCAGCTACTTCCGCCTCATGCCCGGTCAGGAGCGCTATCACATCAATGACACCGGCTGTGGCAACACGCTGAACCTGTCACACCCGCGGGTGTTGCAGATGGTGCTGGATTCGCTGCGCTACTGGGCGCAGTCCTTCCATATCGACGGCTTCCGCTTCGACCTCGGCTCCACCCTGGGGCGCGAACCGCATGGCTTCGACCCCGGTTCGGGCTTCTTCGATGCGCTGCTGCAGGACCCCGTGCTGTCGCGCCTGAAGCTCATTTCCGAACCCTGGGACATTGGCCCCGGCGGCTACCAGCTGGGCAACCATCCGGCCCGTTTCGGCGAATGGAACGACAAGTTCCGCGACGACATGCGCAAGTTCTGGAAGGGCGACGAGTCCATGCGCGGCGGCTTCGCCCAGCGCATGCTGGGTTCGGCCGAGCTGTTCGAACACCATCGCCGCAAGCCCTGGGCCAGCATCAACTTCATCGCCTCGCATGACGGCTTCACCCTGCGTGACCTGGTCAGCTACAACGGCAAGCACAACGAGGCCAATGGCGAGAACAACAACGACGGCCACAACGACAACGCCAGCTACAACTGGGGTGCCGAAGGCGAGACCGACGATGCCGCCATCCAGGCCACCCGCGCCAATGTGCAACGCTCCATGCTGGCCTCGACCCTGCTGGCGCAAGGCACGCCGATGCTGCTGGCCGGCGACGAATTCAACCGCAGCCAGGGCGGCAACAACAATGCCTACTGCCAGGACAATGAGATCTCCTGGATCAACTGGGAGCAGGCCCGCTCGCCCGAAGGCGCTGCGCTGACCGCCTTCGTGGGCCGCGTCACCGCCATCCGCCGCGACTTCGAGGTCCTGCGCGCCAGCTATTTCCTGCATGGCGCGCAGATGGTGGCCGACGGCCTGCCCGATGTGGCCTGGTTCGACGAGGCGGCGCGCCCGGTCTCCAGCGAAGACTGGAACAACCCGGTGGCCCGCGCCATCACCCTGCAACTGGCCGGCAAGCGCCAGGAGGCGCACAAGCAGCTGAGTTCGCGCATCCAGGACGCCGCCAATACCGATGCGCCCGGCGACATTCCCGAAGCCATCCCGGATGTGCTGACGATCTTCGTCAATGCCGGTCATGAGCCGATCGAATTCCACTTCCCCCGCACCGAAGGCGAATATTGTCTCCTGCTGGACAGCGCCCAGCCCACCGGCATGCCGGAAGGCGAGGGTGCAGCGGCCAGGGTGCAGGGCAGTGCCACGGTGCAGGTACAGGCCCATAGCCTGCAAGTGTTCGCCAACCGGCCGCTGCACCTGTCCTCGGCCATCTACCCGCTGGCGGCCAATGAATGGATTGCCCGCAACGAATGGGGAGAGCGCGCATGACGGCCCGCTTTTCGCTGCCGCTGCCTTTTGGCGCCCAGGTCACGGCGCCTGGTCAGGTGCGTTTTCGCATCTGGGCACCTGGCGCCGATGCGGCTGCGGTGGAGATCACCGGAGGCGGCCGCCTGCCGATGTCACCCGATTCCGCGGCGCCGGGCTGGTACGTACTGGACACCGCCTGCGAACCCGGCACCCTCTATCGCTACGTCCTGCACTCAAAGGTGGAGGGCGAAGTCACCGTCCCCGATCCGGCCTCGCGCGGCCAGGCCGGGGACGTCTTCGATCCCAGCGTGGTGGTGGATGCCCACGCCTACCAATGGCAATACCCGCACTGGCAAGGCCGGCCCTGGGAAGAAACGGTGCTCTACGAGCTCCATCCCGGCGCCATGGGTGGCTTTGCCGGCATCCAGCAGCGCCTGGCGGAACTGGCCGAGCTGGGCATCACCGCCATCGAACTGATGCCGGTGGCCGAATTCCCCGGCGCCCACAACTGGGGGTATGACGGCGTGCTGCCCTTCGCCCCTGACGCCAGCTATGGCACGCCCGAACAACTCAAGGCGCTCATCGATACCGCGCATGGTCTGGGGATGATGGTGTTCCTCGATGTGGTGTACAACCACTTCGGCCCGGCCGGAAACTATCTCAACAGCTATGCTCCGGAGTTCTTCCGGCACGACAGCAACACCCTGTGGGGGGCGACCATCGATTTCCGGCGCCCCGAGGTGGCCGATTTCTTCACCCTCAATGCCCTCTACTGGCTGCAGGAATACCGCTTCGACGGCCTGCGCCTGGATGCCGTGCATGCCATCTGCGAGCCGGACTGGCTGGTCAGCCTGGGCCATCGCATCCGCCAGGAGATCGGTACCGAACGTCATGTCCACCTGGTGCTGGAACACGACGGCAATGCCGCCCATCTGCTGGGCTATGGTGACCAGGGCGAACAGGTCGCCGATCCCGATCAGGGCGAAGTGCGGCCGCGTACCAGCCATGTCTACGATGCCCAATGGAATGACGACGCACACCATGTCCTGCATGTGCTGTTGACCGGCGAAGACGGCGGCTACTACAGCGCCTACGCCGAGCAGCCGGCCGAGAAACTGGCGCGCTGCCTGCAGCAGGGCTTCGTCTACCAGGGCGAGGTCTCTCCGTACTCCGGGGAGCCCCGCGGCGAACCCAGCGCCGAGCTCCCGCCTACGGCCTTCGTCAACTTCCTGCAGAACCACGACCAGATCGGCAACCGCGCCTTCGGTGAACGGCTCACCGTACTGGCCCATCCGCTGGCCCTGCATGCCGCGCAGGCCCTGATCCTGCTGGCGCCGCAAGTGCCGATGCTGTTCATGGGCGAGGAATTCTGCGCCGTGCAGCCTTTCCTGTACTTCACCAGCCATCAGGACGAGGCCCTGGCCACGGCCGTGCGGGAAGGGCGGCGACGCGAATTTTCCCGCTTCCCGCAATTCGCCGATCCGCAGTTGCTGGAGCAGATTCCCGATCCCAACAGCTTCGCCACCTTCGTCTCATCCATCCCCGAGCCGGGTCCGGCACCGGGTTCGGCGGCCTGCCTGCGCCGTGTGGCCGAACTGCTGCACATCCGCAAGCTGCATATCGCACCCTACCTGCGCGGCGCGCGCGCGCTGGAGGCCCGTGCCATCGGTCCCAAGGCGGTGCAGGCGCGCTGGCGCCTGTCCAACGGCAGCGTGCTCAACATCACGGTCAACCTGGATGAGCAGCCGCTGCAGGAGTCGCTGGACCAACTGGCCCATCCGGCTGGCGCCGATGTGCTCTTCGACAGTGGTGCCGTGCTGGAAACCCTGGCCGAGGGTACGTTCCCGCCGCACGCCATCCTGGCCCTGCGTGAACCGGCCGCGGACACGATGTCGACCCAGCCTATCGGGAGACCGACATGAGCAGCACTGTCATGCGCGAAGCCGCGCCATCCCGAATGTCAGCTCCCGTGCCACGCCCGGCCCCGGCCCCGGTCACCCAGGAAAGCGATCTCTATCGCCTGGCACGCAAGGCCGGCATCGCCGTGCAATGGACCGACGCCTACGACCAGCCGCAGGTGGTGCAGGAAGACGCGCTGCGCGCCATTCTGGCCGCACTGGGCTTGCCCTGTGCCAGCCCGGGCGACTGTCGCGACAGCCTGGCCGAGCTGGATCGTCAGCAGGCGGTGGGCTACCTGCCACCGCTGCTGACCGGGGTGCTGCACCAGCCGGTGGCGCTGCCCATGCATTCGCGCCTGCACGGCCTGTCCTGCCGCGTGGAGCTGGAAAACGGCGCACGCCTGATGCTGCTGATTTCCTCCGACCTGAACCGCCCGCCGACCTTGCCGCCCATCGAGGTGCTCGGCTATCACCGTCTGCTGGTGGCCGGCCATATCCTCACGCTGGCCATCGCCCCCGCGCGCTGCTACACCATTGCCGACGCCCTGGCCGACCGTGGCAGCGCGCGCGGCTGGGCACTGGCGGCCCAGGTCTATGGTCTGCGCAGCGACAGCCTGAACCCGGCCCGCACCATCTACGGCGACGGCGGCATCGGGCATTTCGGCGCGCTCAAGGCGCTGGCACCGATGGCAGCCGAGTACGGCGCAGCGGCGCTGGCGATGTCGCCACTGCACGCCATGTTTGCCGCCGACCCCGGCCGCAGCAGCCCCTATTCGCCTTCCAGCCGGCTGTTCCTTAATCCTTTCCTGATCGACCCTGCCGGCATTCTCGGCGAAGAGGCCCAGGCTCAGGTGCTGGCCGAGGGGGGATCGGAAATGATCGCCGCCCATGAGCGCCTGCAGCAGGCCAGCCTGATCGACTGGCAGCGCGCTGGTGCGCATCGCCTGACGTTGCTGCGCCGCCTGTACGCCTTGTTCCGTACCGAACAGGCGGGGCAGGGACAGCACGCACACCATCAGGCCGCCTTCAAGGCCTTCCAGAGTGCCGGGGGCGCGGCCCTGCATGCGCATGCGCTGTATGAGGCCTATAGCCACCACCTGGCCGCGCAAGGCGTGGCCGGCAGTTGCGACTGGCGCCAATGGGGCCAGGCCGGCCTGCATCCGGAGACCCCCGAGATGCGCGCCTTCGCCGAACAGCATGCCGGCGAGATCGATTTCCACCTGTTCCTGCAATGGCAGGCCGCGCATCAACTGGGCCAGGCCCAGCAGGCCGCCCGCGATGCCGGCATGCCCATCGGCCTGATCGCCGACCTCGCCGTCGGTGCCGACAATGGCGGCAGCCAGGCCTGGAGCCATCAGGCCGAGATCGCCGCCGGCCTGACCGTGGGCGCGCCGCCGGACCGCCTGGCCCCGCAAGGCCAGAACTGGGGGCTGGGCGCGTTCTCGCCGCTAGCCCTGCGCCGTACCGGCTACCAGGGCTACCTGGCGATGTTGCGCGCCTGCTTCGCCCAGGGCGGCGGCGTGCGCATCGACCACGTGCTTGGCTTGAACCGGCTCTGGCTGGTGCCGCAAGGACTGGACGCCGATGCCGGTGCCTACGTCAGCTATCCGCAGCAGGACCTGCTGCGCCTGATCGCGCTGGAATCCTGGCGCCACCGGGCCGTCGTGATCGGCGAAGACCTGGGTACGGTGCCACCCGGCTTCGACCAGGCACTGGATACGGCGGGCGTGGCCGGCATCCGCGTGCTCTTGTTCCAGCGTGACAAAACCGGCTTCCTGCCGCCGGCCGACTGGTCGGATCAGGCCATTGCCGTGACGACCACGCACGACCTGCCCACCGTGGCCGGATGGTGGTCCGGTGCCGACATCGCCTGGCGCGACCGCCTGGGCCATCTGGATGAAGGCGTGGCCGCCGCGCAGGAACAGCGCAGCCAGGACCGCCGCCAGCTGTGGCACAGCCTGGTCGAGCAGGGACGGGCCAGCGGCCCCTTGCCAGAGGTGGCACAGGCCCTCGTCGAGGAGGTGTCGGAAGAACACCATCCTGCCAGCCTGGAAGACTGCGCCATCGCCGTCGACGCCGCACTGGATATGGTGGCCGCCACGCCCTCACCGCTGGCCGTGGTGCCGGTGGAAGATATCCTCGGCCTGAGCCAGCAACCCAATCTGCCCGGCCTGACCGACCCCCACCCCAACTGGCGCCGCCGCCTGCCGGCCGATACGCCACAGCTGTTTGCCGCCTATGCCGCCCGGGCCAGGCTGGAACGCCTGCGCCGCGTGCGCGGCTGCGGCCCCAAGGAGACCTGATGCCCGACCCGACCGCACCCCATCCGCATGGTGAGCGCAGTGACCGCCGTGGGCGCAATGACATCCCGCGCGCCACCGCCCGTCTGCAGCTGCATCGCGATTTCCGTTTCGAACATGCCGCCGAGGTGGTGGATTACTACCATCGCCTGGGTGTCAGCCATTACTACCTGTCACCCATCCTGGTCGCCCGTCCCGGTTCCACCCATGGATACGACGTGGTGGACGCCACCCGCATCAACCCCGAACTGGGCGGCGAGAAAGGCCTGCGCCAGCTGTGCCAGCGCCTGCATGCCAAGGGCATGGGTGTGATCGTCGACATCGTCCCCAATCACATGGCCGTGGGCCAACACAATGCCTGGTGGCAGGATGTGCTCCGCTGGGGCCGTCACAGCCACCACGCCGACTGGTTCGACATCGAGTGGGACAGTGCCGACCCGGCCCTGGCCGGCAAGGTCCTGCTGCCTTTCCTCGGCCAGCCCTATGCCGAGGCACTGGAAGCCGGCGAACTGGTGCTACGCCTGGATACCGAACGGGGTGAGCTCTATGTGGCGCACCACGACAACGTCTTCCCCCTGGCCATGCAAGACCACGCGGTGGTGCTGGAGACCGCCGGCAGCCCACGTCTGGCGGAGCTCATCAGCGCCTTCCAGGCGGTCGAAGCCGGTCACCCCGAGCAGTACCGCCGGGCAGCGCAGGCCTGCAATCTGATGCGCAGCCTGGCCGCCGACCCCGATGTGCTGGCCGATATCGACGCCGCCCTGGCAGCCTTCTCCGCCGTGCAGCCGCATGGACGTAGCGCCATGCACGAACTGCTGGAACGCCAGCATTACCGCCTGGCCTACTGGCGCAACGCGGCTGACGAGATCAACTGGCGCCGCTTCTTCGAAGTCAGCGAACTGGTCGGCATGCGGGTCGAACGCGAGGATGTGTTCGAGGCCATGCACGCCGAGATCTTCCGCCTCTATGGGGAAGGCCTCATCGACGGCCTGCGCCTGGACCACATCGACGGCCTGACCGACCCGGCCGCCTACTGCCAGCGCCTGCGGGCGCGTCTGCGCAGCCTGCGACCCGGCCACGAACCCTATCTGATCGCAGAAAAAATCCTGGCCGGCGACGAGATGCTGCCGCCCGGCTGGGCACTCGATGGCAGCACCGGCTATGAATTCATGGACCAGTGCGCAGCCGTCCTGCACGATGGCGAAGGCGAACCGGTGTTGGAAGAGCTGTGGCGCGACATCGTCGGCGAAGTCACGCCGACAGTGGATCACATGCAGGGCCATGCAGCGGGCGAGCTCAGCCATTTCCCGACCATCGTGCAGCAGGCGCGCCGCAGTTTTCTGGTGCGCAATTTCGCCGCCGAATTCAATGCCCTCACGCACTGCCTGCACCAGCTCGCCCGCACCGCAACGCAGACCCGCGACCTGACACGGATGTCCATCCGTCGCTGCGTGGCCGAATTGCTGGTGCATTTCCCGGTCTATCGCACCTATGCCAACGCCGAAGGCATGCCCGCCCTGGACCGTGAGCTGCTGGCCCGCACCGCCCGCACGGCGGCGACCACCCTGCACGCCGCCGACCACCCGACGCTGCATGTGGTGGAAGGCTGGCTGGGCGGGGACCTCCTGCTCAATAGCAGCGATGCCCGCCGCCGCGCGTTGCAACTGCGCGCCATCGCCCGCTTCCAGCAACTGACGCCGCCGCTGACGGCCAAGTCCATGGAAGACACCGCCTTCTATCGCTATGGGCGCCTGCTGTCGCGCAACGAAGTGGGCGCCGAACCGGCCCACCTCTCGCTCTCCGTGGCGCACTTCCACCAGCTGGCCGCGCGCCGCGCCGAACAGACGCCCTACAGCCTCCTGGCCACTGGTACGCACGACCACAAGCGCGGCGAAGATGCCCGCATGCGCCTGGCCGCGCTCTCCGAGATCGCCGAGGAATGGGCCACCGTGCTGCGCCACTGGCATCAACTCAATGCCCCCATCGTCGCGGCCACCGCCGGTCCGCAGGGCGGCATCGACGCCGTCGACGAAAGCATGCTCTACCAGACGCTGGTAGGCGCCTGGCCCGATGGCATGCGTGCCGGCGACGACGACTTGAGCGCCCTGGGCCAACTGGCCGAACGCGTCATCGAATGGCAGCGCAAGGCCCTGCGCGAAGCCAAGCGGCGCAGCGACTGGGTGGCACCCCAGCAGGATTATGAAGACGCCTGCGAACGCTTCACCCGCGCCTTGCTGTGCGACCCCGGACTGGACCCGCGCCATCATCCCTTCCTCACCGAACTGGAAGACTTCGTCCGTCGCCTGGGCCCGCTGGGTGCCATCAACAGCCTGTCGCAGACCATGCTCAAGCTGGCCAGCCCAGGCGTGCCGGACCTCTACCAGGGTAGCGAGCTCTGGGACCTGAGCATGGTCGACCCAGACAATCGCCGACCGGTGGATTTCGCCCTGCGCGCGCGTCGTCTGGACGAGGCCACCAGCCGCCCGGTCTCCCTGCGCGAATGGCAGAGCGGCGGCGCCAAGCAGCAACTGATCCATGCGGTGCTGCAGTACCGGCGCCGCCATGCGCCACTCTTCGCCGACGGTGGATACATCCCCCTCACGGCCCATGGCAAGCTGGCGCGCCACGTCATCGCCTTTGCCAGATTGCTGCCGGTGGAGCAGGGCGATGAAGCGCAGGGCCTACAGGTGGTGGTCGTCATCTGTACCCGACTGGCGGGCCACCTGCTGTCCTTCGAAGGACGTCGTGAAGAAGCCTTGCCGTTGATCTCTGCCCAGGCCTGGGGCGATACCAGCATCGCGCTCCCGCAGTCACTGTCGCATGAGGCCTGGCAAGGCATGCGCGTCTGGCGTAGCGTCCTCACCAGCGGCCAGGGTCAGCTGGAGGAATGCGCCATGCCCGATGGCGAACGGGGTGGCAGCATCGCCGTGGCGGAGATTCTGGGGAGTTTGCCGGTGGAGATGCTGGAGTTGCATCTGGAGTGAGGGAAGGAGGGGGGCGCCTCCCCTCGAAGCAGCCCCGGGTCGATGTTGCCCGGGTCTGCTGCCATGCTGCCAGTTTTTGCTGCCGGCGCTTCTTAAGCGGCTAGTATTGCCATGGGTTTTGTAGCCACCATCAGAGTTGGCCTCGACCCCGACATTAGCCGGATTGAGACGCGTATCAAGTCCGGAAGATGGCGTAATGAGGGGTGTGATGCTTTCTAGGATTGTTCAATCATGTTGACCTTTCGGTTGAATGGAAGTCCGACAGAAATGCGTCGGTGACGACGACCGCCAAGCAGATGCCATCGACGGGTGCGTCCACGCGACTCAGGTTTTCGTTCTGCGCTAGAGGGCGGAGAAATAGAAAAACTTGATTGACGCGAAACCAGATGAGTACCAGAGCGACTGCGAAAGGTAGGTGCGTGGGCACGCAGATGAATCAGTTTTCATGCGGTAGTGGGCGATCTCCTGGACGAGACATGCCACCGCAAACGGCGCTAGATAAAAGATGATGGTGACAAATCTCCGGGGCGAAAAAAATAGCTGATCCGTGAGAAGAAGCGTCAAGCCGGCAGCAAGGGAACCGGTGATGAAATACATCAGAGGCTTTACGAAGAAGTGCCCAGCATCGTTAGGCCTCCTGTGCCGGCGCGGCCATTGGGACGAGCGCGCAACGGCAGAGTGCGCGACATCGACGATGGTCCGAAAAAAGTCGAGCAAGCTTTTTTCCATGACGTCAGAGGACAATCCACCGTTGCTCCCTCCAGACCAAGGCCAGCAAGCCCGCGACAATCAGGTAGGGGCCGAAGGCCATGGGCTGGTCGGGGTCACGGTGGCGCACTTTCGTCTGCCACAGGCCGACCACTGCCGCACCGGTGGAGGCCAGCACGATGATGTGCAGCAGCGGTCCCCAGCCGAACCAGGCGCCGAGCGCGGCAAGCAGCTTGAAGTCGCCGTAGCCCATCCCCTCCTTGCCGGTGAAATAGAAGCAGATCCAGTAGATGCTCCATAGCGCCGCGTATCCCGCAGCCACACCCCAGAAGGCCTCGCGCAGCGGCACGAAGGCGGCAAATGAATTGAAGAAGAGCCCCAGCCAGAGCAATGGCTGGGTAAGGCAGTCCGGCAGGATCTGGTGATTGAGGTCGATGAAGAAGAGGGCGATCAACGTCCATAGCAGCAGCCATGTACCGACGGTTTGCGAGGTCGGGCCGAAGTGCCAGGCGGTGGCGACGGTCGCCACGGCGCTGGCCACTTCGACCAGCGGATAGCGCACCGGAATGTGGGTCTTGCAGCCGGCGCAACGGCCGAGCAGGTAGAGGTAACTCAGGACCGGGATGTTTTCGGCAGCACGTACCGGCCGCTTGCAGGCGGGGCAATGGGAACCGGGCCAGGCCAGCGTCATGGCGGGCGGCAGTGTTTCCGGTCCCTCTTCAGGGGCGGTCGACGCCTGCTCGCCAGGGGCGTTGTGAGCGGCTTCTAGCATGACGGGCAGGCGGTAGATCACCACGTTCAGAAAGCTGCCGATACAGAGCCCGATCATCAAGGTCATGAAGAAGACGACGAGGGGATGGTCATAAGACATGTCGGGCAAGATAAGCATGCGGTGTTCCTTGAAGGGGGAAAGAGGGCTGCAGCGGCACCGCTGCTACATGGCGTCCTTGAGCAGGTGGCGCAGGCGGCCGATAACCTGGGTGGCGTAGCGGGCGCGCTTGTCGGGGCTGACGGCGTTGTAGGCACCGACGGCCTCCCAGCTCACACCCATGCGCTGGAAATTGGAGCCGAGTATCCAGGCGCCGACGTGGATGTTGGTGCAGGCATCGAGGAGATCTGCTTCGCTGATGTGATGGCGCGCCAGAAAGCCAAGCCAGCTGGAATTGATCTGCATGATGCCGATGTCGCGCGTGCCATTGGCATTGCGGTGCAGGGCCCTGGGGTTCAGGCCCGACTCCTGTTGCGCAATGGCCTGCAGGATCAGCGGGGACACGCCATAGCGGGTCCCCGCCTGTTCGAAGCACAGCTCGGCCGCTGCTGCCGGCGCGACGCACAAGGTGCCGGCCAGTGCAACGGCCAGTGTGATGGCCAATGCCAGGGGCTTGTAGCTCCGAAGCATTCAGTGCCCGTCCTCTGGTGAAGGAGGGCTGGCCTTGAGCGCGAGGGCGGCACTGAAAAAGAACGCCGGTGCCCCCAGCACCATCGACAGCATGATGGCGCCGGGGTAGCTCAACACCCGCAGGTGGCCCAGTACAAAGGCCAGCAACAGGCTCGCTACGCAGAGTAGCGGCAGAACCGTGGTACGCGTCCGACCGGCGACGGCGACCGGCAACTCACGCCAGCGTGCACGCCGCAGGCGGAAGTACAGGTAACCCAGCAAGAACGGGCCGCCGTAGGCCAGCAGCAGGAACAGCAGAATCAGCATCAAGTCGGCAGCCTGCATCGCTTACTCCGTCGCCAGGTAGGTCCAGCGTTTTTTCTTGAACATGACAAGCTGGTAGTAGTGGGTTTCGCCGTAGTCGGTGCCCCCTTTGTTGTAGAAGTTGAATTCGAGGTACATCGGTTCGAAAAACACTTCGCGTCGGTCCGGGCCACCGCTGGTTCCATCGTCATCGAGATAGCAATTCATGCAGCTGAAGGCCGGTCTTCTGAACATGGGCTTGGTCCATTCCGACGGGTCCATGGGGGTCATGTAACTGAAGTGGAAGCGCACCCGGCTGAAGTTTTCGTAGGGGAAGTCACCACCGGCCGGTTGAGCCAGGGCATAGAGTCCGTCGTCGTCGCCGATCATCGGCTTGGTGTTTTCCCAGGTATCGATGACGACGCCATTTTTAATGTGTTTCAGGGTGACCTTCCCGGTAATCGCCTGGCCCCACCACCACGAACCGAGCACGTTGCGGTGCCAATCCTTCCAGCGAAAATCGGCGGCCAGATATTCGTTGGGGTCGATGATCTCTTCCGTCAGTTTCTTGAACGGCATCCTCCACTGGGCGGCACCGCTGCCATTGGATGTGCATCGCAGGATGCCAGCCTGATCGCCGTTGCCGTTGCTGGCCATGGCATTGATCTGGTCGGTATTGCAGCTGTCTCCTTCTCTGGCCACTTCCGCCTTGGCGCGTGCATAGATGCTGGTCGCCCAACTCAGGCCACCATCACTGCCGGCCTGGCAGACCAGCAGATTGGTCGTGCCTTGCGCCGTGATCTCAGCGGCCATCATGCCTTTGGTGGTGCAGGATTGACCCGCGACCTGGTTGCCCATGGCGGCGGCCTGCCACTTTCTGCTCCTGCAGATTGCCATCAGGCCGTTGGGCAGATAGGCGGTCGAGCCCTCCGGGCTGCAGCTGTCGCCGGCACTGACCTGGCTCAGACCATAATTGTTATTGGCCACCTCCCAGTAGTTGGCGGTGCACATCATCAATCGGCCATTGGCGTCTTGCGCCAGGGCGAGATTCTCCAGACACCCCATGCCCACCGTGACGTAATTGCCATAGGCCAGCAAACGGGCACCGCTGTCGGAGAACTGCGCGGCATTCTCGATGTTCAGCCTGGAGGTGCGTATGCCGCCATTGGCGTTCAACTCGCCAGCGACAGTCAGCGCCTTGGTCATCTTCACCGGCGCCTTGAAGGTAGCCTCGCCATTGACCACCAGCGACTGGATATCGGTGGCGCCCTGGGCCACCAGGTTGCCCAGCGCGGTCAACGTGCCTTTCACAGCCAGTGTGCTGTTGAGATTGGCGGCGTCATTGGCGGTCAGGGTGCCGGTGGTCAAGCTGGTGGTCGTCAGCGTATTGCTGGTCAGGGTCTGGGTGGTCATGCCCTGGGCCGTCAGCTGATTCACATTGTTGATCGAGTGCTTGGCAAAATCCCAGTCTGCCGTCGGCTTGAGCGAGCCATCGCGACGGATCAGCTCCAGCGTGGCGGCTGCCGCATAGCCATTGCGCCAGGCCAGGATGCCGTGTACGCCCTTGGCGCCGGCTTTGGTGGTCTTCTGCACCGGATTGGTGACGCTCCAGGCACCTGCATAGGCTTTGAGGTCGAACTGCGGATTGATGCTGCTGGTGTCGGTATCGCGATCGGGCTGGCCCGAGGTCGCGCCGGCACCATTGGACATGCGCAGCAGCGCTGACATGTCGGCGTGCACCAGCGCATAGGGCTGCACGTTGAAGACCAGCGAATCCAGATTGACATCGGTTCCGGCCGGCGTGCGCGTGATGACGATGCCGTAGACGTTGTCATGCCTGGCGGCCGCGCTGCCGCTGGCGCCGCCCGTGACCACCGTGGCACGTACCGGCAGCAGGGGCGCGGCAGGAATCTGCCGGTCCACCAGACCGAGGGTCTGCAGGTCGGCCAGCGTCGGCTGCAGGATATTGTCAACCTGATGGGTCTTGCTGGCACCGGCGGCATCGGTATAGCTGGCCGCGAACTGGCATGACTTGACAGGGCTGCCCGAGGCCGGGTGGTTCACCTTGGCGCAGCTGTCCGGGTGGGTGCTTCGGTCAATGATGTGCGGATAGTACAGCGTCATGTAGGCACCGACGCCATTGTTGATGCGGGCATAGACCGCGTTCTGTGCCTCCAGCAAGGCAGCCTGGCGCTGCTGCGAGGCCCAATCGGTGCCGACGGCGCCGACTGCGCCCAGCATGGCCGTGGACACCAGCGCCTGGCCGAGTGCGAAGCCACGGTGACGGCGTCGGGTGTGGCGCTGCCCTGGATCAAGGGGTGTGCTGCGCCGGGGCAGGCACAGCAACTGCTGCGAGATGCGACGAAGTAGGGTAGTCATCAGTTCCTCTGGGAAGTTTGTTGCGTTTTCTTTTGCACGGCACTCTGCAGTTGTTGTGTGGTCGCCATGAAGCCGAGAAGCATGGAGGCCAGCGCGACACCGCAGAGCAGGAGCATCACGCTGTTGAGACGGGCAGACGATTTTTCGATGGAAGTGGCGATGCGGTCGATGGAGCCGGTGCCGATCTTGACGAAGGCCTCCACCGGGTCGCGGCGTTCGGAGGCGTCCATGATGCGGTCTTCCAGATCCTGGTTGAGCACGCCGGTGCCGAAGGCGGCGCCGAAGTTTTCGGCATTGGCCGAGCTGATGCCGCGCAGGATGCTGCGTACGTGCCAGCGCATCCACGGGGTGGAATAGCGCACCGCCTGCTCCAGCGAGGAGCGCAGGGAAATGCCCGAGCGCATCAGCGAGGCCAGCGAGACGATCAGCATGGCGCCGGAATAGTCGCGGTAGACGCTGTAAGGCAGGCGCTTGTCGAACGGTCGCCGACTTCTCCCGGCCCAGTGGGCCAGTGAATAGAGGAAGGCGATGAACAGGACCACGTTGAGCCCGATCATCAGCAGCCCGTAATGCCGCACGCCGTTGGCAACGGCGGCCAGGGCTTTGCCGGAGGCCGGCCATTCGGTGACGGGCATGATCGATTCCAGCACCGGAATGGCGTAGAACGAAAAGCCCAGCAAGATGGCGTAGAACAGCGCGATCAGGAACAACGGATACATCACCGCACCCTTGATGGCGGCCGTCATGCGTTCGGTCTTTTCTACCGTGCCGGAGAGGAAGCGCAGGCCCTCGGCCACGCTGGCGTCGCCGGCGGTCTGGGCGGCATCGAGCATCATCAGCTCCGACGACGGTGCCACTCCCTCCAGCGCCGTGGCCAGCGAACCGTTGATGGCATTTCTGAGAATGTGGCGGTAGAGCAGGGCCATGCCGCGGTCGCGTTTGCGGGCGCGCTTCTCGTACTTCTTGAAGGTGGAAAACAGAGGTACCCGGTCTTCCAGCGACATGGCCAGGTCGAAGTAGAACTCGGCCCGGCGTGCGCGCAGGCGGCGCTTGGCCATGTTCAGTTGCAGGCGTTCAAATAGATTCATGGCATTCCCTTTTGCACGATCTGGCGGAATCCTTTGGGATGACCAAAGGTGGTCTTGAAGTAATAGGGGTCGACCTGCCCCTGGGCCAGGCTGTAGAGGGCATGGCCCCAGGCGGCCTTGCCGCGCATGTCCGGGGCATCGAAGGGGGCTACACGGGTGGCGTGGTAGTGGTCACGCGCATCCAGATCGCGCCCGGCCAGCAAGAGCCGCAGCAGGTCGTTGTCGGGCGTGATCACCTCGGCAGCCACGCATACGCCGCGGGTGCCGGCGTGCGACAGCTGGCTGTAATCCACGCCGGGGATGCGGCAATGGACGCAGCCGCTGTCGCTGGCGCACATCATCTGGTCGACGTCGAGGTCGAAGTAGACTTCATAGGCGTTGAGCTCCTCGGCTGACAGCCGCTCCCTGGCGGGCTGCTTGCAATGCGGGCAGTTCCTGGGCAGCAGCGCCTGATAGACCAGGATGGACAGGAATTCCGGATTGCAGACCGCATGCCGGTCCAGTCCCACCATCTTGGAGGTCAGGCGCGAGACGATGCCCAGCGCCGAGGTGGCATGCACGGTGGTGAAGATCTTGTGGCCGGTCTCGATAGCGGCCTGGGCGATTTCGCCGGAGAGCGGATCGCGCACCTCGCCGAACATGCCGATATCGGGGTCAAGCCGCAGAAAGGCCCGCATGGCGTTGAGGAAGGGGTTTTCCGCGCCGATGGCATTGGTCCGCTGCACCGAGAGATGGGTCACGCCCGGCACGATGTACTCGACCGGGTCTTCGATGGAAATGATCTTGCGTTCGCCGCCGGCCGCCAGCATCGACAGCATGGAATTGAGCGTGGTGGTCTTGCCCGAGCCGGTCACGCCGGCTACGAACACACCACCCCAGGCCGACTGCATGGCCAGGTCCAGTTGCTCCACCTGGCTGGGCAGGTAGCCCAGTTCCGGCAGGGTCTTGACCTTGCCGGAGGAGCTGGCGCTGGAATGCAGGATCCGCAGCACCACATCGAAACCGCCCACCGAGGGATGGCTCTGGTAGCGCAGGGTGAAATCGCGGTACTTGTTGCGGATCGGGATCATGGCCTGCTGCGGCAGGCGGGCATTGAAGGCGGCGTCCGAGCGTGACAATTCCTCGGCCTGCACGGTAAAGGCGGCGCTGACGGCATCAATGACGATCTGCGCCGGATAGCTGCCGATGCGGCGTATCACGCCATCCACGCGGGCGTTGAGCACGGCATAGTCGCCGCGTACCTCGAGATGGGCATCGCTGGCGCCGATCTCGATGGCGCGCCCGACCATGTCGGCGAAGTAGTTCAAGGGCTTGGATTCGGCGATGATGAGGTCGATGCCTGATACCGCTCTGGTCGCCGCTTCCTCGTGATTAGCCGCGACCTGATACTCAAGGATCTCGAAGACGATAGGTTCGGCCGTGAAGAACATGCGAGGCGTTTTACCGTCGCGCTTGAAACGGTCAAGGATGTGGAACCACTCCGAGGACAGGTTCACGCCACGGGTGGCGACCACCGCAATCAGGCCCGCTTCCATGTTCAGCACGGCGATGCGCTCCGGGTTGAAGGCGCGGTATTTCAGAGCCGGCCACATCTCCATCACGCTGCGGAACTGCGGCAGTTCCTCAGCGCGCCGGAGATGGGCCATCTCCAGGCCCGCGGATGGGGTGCGGTCGGGGAGCGCGCTGGTACTGCCCGCGCTACCCGTGCTGCCCACGTTGCTTATCTTGGCCATGCTGCTCATGTCCGTCACACTGGCCATCAGCGCAAGGCCGGCTTCGTGTTGACCATGTTGATGCGCTCGCCCGGGCTCTGCGGCTTGCCGCCGAATTCGAGCGCCGTGGTGCGGGCGCCGACCGGGAGCTGGCTGGCCAGATGACGTGCCTGGGCGTCCGGCGTGATCAGCGAGCGTGAATCGTCGCTGCCCTTGGGCACCGACAGGAACAGGCAAGTCTCCTGTTGCTGGCAGGCCTGCACCGCAGCGTCGCGTTTGGCGCTACCTGCCTTGCTGCCGTCGTGCGGACTCCTGGTCAGCAGCACGCCTTCTTCCATGAGCGCGATGTATTTCCACGGTCCCATCTTGCGTACCGGCCCAGGCACGGGGACCACGCGGGACTGGCCGTTGATGTCGAGTTCGGCCTTGTAGTGGCGGTCGATCCCGTACAGGGCCAGCAGTACGGGATTCTTTTCGACCACGGGTTCGGCAGGCTCCTTGCCGACGTTCTTGCCGGCCGGTCTGAGGCGGGCGGCAAACTCCCGCTCGCCGGCCTGCTTGGCCAGCTTGATCATGTCGCCCAGGGTCGCGCCCTGGTCCAGGTGACTGATGGACGCGTCAGCTGCTGCCGGCGCTGCAGTCCCCTGGCCGCGTGAGACCTGCGCGGTACCCAGCAGCAAGGCAGTCAGCGCAACCATCAATGGCAGATTAGAAGTCTTTACCTTTTGCATAATATTTTCCAGAGAGCTTGAAATGGATCTTTTCCATGGATGGGGCCGCCTTGTCCGTGTCGAGTTCGACGCTGAAGGTGTCAAGGGCCACGTAGTCGTCCAGCACGATGTTTTCCAGCGTCCACAGCGGCCCCTCGATGCTCCAGGCGGCGTTGACCACCGGGCGCACCAGCTGGTTGACATCGCCTTTCCCGGCGAACAGTGTTGCCGGCTCCACCTTGACCTTGATGTCCACCATGGACAGGTCCTGCAGGGTGCTGAAGAACTTCGACGACACGGCACTGCGCAGCGGCAGCGCCGCGCGCATGAGTTTCGGTGGGGCTGCCGACGCGGTCGGTACGACGCCGTCGGCGGTGGTTTCCTCCAGCCGGTGCTGCGTCACCAGCCGGGCGCTGGTCAGATCGTCGGGCTTGAAGACGTCGTATTGCGGCTGGCCCATCGCCGAGGGTGGCAGCGCCTCGCCGAATTCGGCAAAGTTGCCGTAGCTGCGGCTCCATGAGGCGTTGCACAGGGCGGGAGTGCATTCCACCTTGCTCAGCCGCCAGCCATTGATCTGCAGCGGGATCTGCTTGAGCCCACCGACCATGCGGCGCAGGCTGGTCTGGCCGGTCCCGGTGATGGCGGCCAGATCGCCCTCGATCCTGGTTTCGTAGACGATATTGGGATCGCTGGCGATGCGTGCCTGTTCGTCGGCGATGCGCTTGTCACGGGCCAGCTTGTAACTGACCCCGCTGAAGCCGGCCGCGAACACTACGGCCGACACCGCCAGCAAGGCGAGGATCTGGCGGATGTCGGGAATCTTCTTCAGGCGCGCCTTGGCCGTGACTTCGTCCAGCACCAGGTCCCAGTCGATTTCTTCCACATTGCCCAGCAGATCGACCGCGCCGACGCGTCGTACCGCGCCTACGTCGGTCAGTTGCAGGAAGGTGTTGATGCGTTCCGTCACCACCTCGGCGCTGCCGATGACATCAAATCCCGGCACCGGTTGTCCGTCGCGCAGCACGATCACGCAGCAGCGCCTGGCATCGACATGGAAGGCGAAGACTTCCTCGCCACCGTGCGAATAGTTCTCGCCCAGCAGCAGCGCCAGCGAGACCAGTGCGCCACGCCCCTTGCCATGGCCGCCCGGGTTGGAGGAGAAAAATCCGATCTGCGTGCCATCAGGGGTGACGCAATAGCTGTGCTCGCCCTCGCTACGGGCGGCGGTGAAGAGCTTGCTACGCTCGCCCTTGTTCAGCGGCACCCAGCGCAGGCCGGCCACGAGCGCCACCTTGTTCTTCTGGAAGATGCGGCTGTGGTCCACCTCCGGCCTGGCGCGGCGGGCCGGTTTCTTGTTGAGTAGAGTCTTAAACATCGGTCAGCCGCGGAGTGATCAGGATCACGAAGGATTGCCGTACGTTGGCGGCGGTCTTGCTGGCGGCCAGGCCATCGACGCTGCCGCTGTTGCTGGAATTGGCCTGGGCCTGGTCATACCCGAGCATGACCAGCGTTTCGCCCGAGGGCACTACCATGCGCTGGCCGACGGTAAAGGCATTCACGTTGGGCAGCTGGATGGTCTGCCCGGCCGAGCTGAACGACGGCAAGCCCTTCAGGCTGGAGATGTTGATATAGGTCTGCAACAGCACCTGGTTGGAATCCAGTACCACCGGCAGGAAAGCCAGGGACATGCCGGTACTGATCTGGCCCGGGGTCAGGCTGGGCCCGGTGGTGGAGACGCTGCCCACCTGTCCGCCGGCGACGACCGCCGCCTGGGTCTGCTTCAGGTAGGCCTGCTGGTTGACCACCATCAGGGGTACCGAGACCCGGTTGGAGGTCACGGCCACGCCGGAATAGGTGGTCGAGACGCGGCCGAAGGTCTTGAGCAGCTTGATCAGCGCGGTATTGCCATTGCCGTTCTGGTAGCCGATGGTGAAGGGGCTGCCGGACTGGCTGGGTAACAGCGCTGCGGGCGCCGAGGAGGTGAAATTGTTGCGGACCACGTTCCAGTCGATGCCGGCCGAGAACTCGTCGTTCAGCTGCACCGACAGGACCTGGATTTCCAGGCTGACCTGGCGCATCAGCGACTTGTTGACCAGTTCGACGTAGCTTTCCACGGCCTTCATCGGCTCGATGGCGTCGGTCACCGTGATGACCCCGGATTTGGCGTCGACCGAGAATTTGCCGCCGCCGGAGACCAGCGCAGCCAGGGTCTTTTCGATGCCGCCCCAGAAGTCGGATTCGAACTCCATGCTGGCCGAACTGCCGCCACCACCACCGCCGCCACCACCTCCTCCTCCTCCGCCACCTTCACCCGTCGAGGCCGACAGCGACGCCGTGTACTTGAAGGAAGAGCTCAGCGTCTTGACGAAGAAGGTGCGGGTGCTGACGCGATAGAAGAGGATGCGGTCGTCCTCGTATTTCCATTGCAGTCCCGCGCGCACGGCCACGTAATCCAGCAGGCCCGCAAAGGAGCCGGCGTAATTGAGTTCGTAGGTGTTGCCGTAGGACTGGTTGCTGAAGCTGAGGTCGCTCAGGCCTTTTTCGCCAAAGGCGCTTTTCTCGCTGGCCGCGCCCTGCGGCCCCGCGCCTGGAAGCGGCTGGGCAACCGCGGCCAGTGCGGCGCCCGCAGCACCGGCTGTGCTGCCGACGGTAAAGCGCGAGGCCGGCAGCAGGGCGTCGGGCGTGAGCAGCATGGGTACGCCGGTCTCGCTGGCGATACGCTCGACGATGGTGGCCACCGAATAACGGCCCGGGAAGCGGAAGGCCACTTGACGCATCGCATCCGGCAAGGCCGCCTCGCGGGAGAGGGGCATGGAGCGTGTGGCAATCGTCAGGCGTGTGTCCTTGACCGCATAGGCCGGGCGCGGCTGGGCCGTCATCAGTTCGGCGCGTGAGCTGTCGGTGCGGCTGACGACCTTGTCCAGGGTCTGGTCGGCCTGGCGCCAGGTGCTGCATGCGCTACACAGCATGCTGGTGGCGACCACCAGCGGAAGGGCGCGGCCGGGGCGGCGAGCGTGCGGCGCAGGGGAGCGGGTAAGAGTTTGCCCGGGGGCGATGATGTGTTCGATTTTCATGATTTTGCGTGATGGATCTAGCGGGCCTTGCCTTCCAGATAGCGGCCGATGCGGATGATGCGTAGCTCGCTGTTGATGCGCGCCTGCACCGGATAGTCGGTGGTGGCCAGCGACTCGATGACGGCGCTGACGACCTGCTCGATGCGGCCCGACAATTGCAGCTCGGTCTCGATGGGGAAATCGCGGGGGGCATCCCACACCAGCTGCCAGCCGGCGTCGCTGCCCCAGCGTTGCAACATGCGCCGCACCGAGACGTCGGTACGTCGCACCTGCCATTGTTGTACGCCGGGATCGGGTTGTTGGCCCAATGCGGACATGGCGATGCCGTCGGACAGCTCGGGCGCAATCGTGTCGCCCTTGGGCAGCCAGGCGGAGGCACGCGCATTGGCGGGTGTCGTTGGCGCAGAAGCTTCTGCTGGTGCTTCTGCCTGCACTTGCGCGCTGTCGGAAAGCTGCTCCGTCGCCTGCTCGGCATGGACGGGAAGACTGGCCGCCATCAGCACGAGCGGGGGCAGCCATTGACGCCTCAGGCGGGTGAGGCGGGTGAGATCAGTAAGGTAAGCCGTGACTTTTTTCATATGGTGATGTCATGCCTAGAGAGCATGGTTGTTACCTGTAAGGAAGAGGTTGAAGTAAGGCTGGTCGGTTTCGCACAGGGTGCTCATGGCGGCCGGATTGAGCGGGGCATAGGGGTCGCTCTTGATCACATACACATCGGCCAGCGAAGTGGTCAGTACGCGGTTGGCGTCCAGCGCGACCGCGCCCAGCGCAGAGGTGGTGACTGCCGTGCCGTTAGTCGGTGAGCCGGCCAGGGCATGTCGCAGGTTGGCGGTGTTCAAGGTGGATTCCACGCTTTGCACGATGTCCGGACACAACCGCATGGGCAGCCCCGATACCTGCAAGACCCAGTTGGTATTGCTGCCGGCGATCAACGGACCCACGAACATCTGCCCGCCCCAGGGATTGTTGATCTGGGTACTGGCGCCGGCACCGCCCCCGACGTATTGCCGGGCCACGGCGGCGCCGCTGGCCAGCGTGCTGTTGTTGATCGGTGCGGCACCGTTATCGTTGGAAAAGAAATTCTGCAACGCCACCACCGTCTGCTGCAGGAAATAGGACGATGAGGCCACCTGCGTCTGATCCAGCTGCTGGCGCAGCACCACCAGCGAGGCCACCGCCAGGATGGCGGCAATGGCCATCGAGACGGATAACTCCACCAGCGTGAAACCACATTGGCGCTGTCGCAGTAGATGTGGCAGCGGCGCGTGACCGGGGGCGCCAGGCGAATGGGTGGCACATGACCGCCTGGGTAAGGAGAAACGGTTCATCGTAATTTGGTTTTCAGTAGCAGCACGCCGAGGTTGTCGCCAGCGTCCTGGCAAGTCGCTGCCAGTGCTGGAGGGGTAAGTTCGCGAGTCAGATTCTTGACGATGCGCGGTGCGGCCGGGCCAAAACCGCCTCCGATGGTGATCTCCGGCACGGCGGTGTTGATGGCAATGTTGCCGGTCCAGCCGACCGGGTTGCCCATACCACCGGGAAAGACCACCAGCGCATCGGCTAGTGGCGCCGACTGGTACAGCATTTCGATGCAGTGCCTGGCCGGGATGGCGTTGAGGTAGAGGCCCCAGGCCAGAGGCGCGGCGCCACCGAGCGCGGCCACGCCAACGGCACCGCCGAATGGATGGGTCACGGTCACGCGGTCGGTCCCAGGGAAGTTGATGATGAACTGGTTGAACGCGCCAAAGGACACCGCTCGTCGCAAGGACAGACCGGCGTAGCTGGGCAGTTGCGCATAGGCTTCGTTGACGCGCCTGATGGCATTGGCATTCTGCTCGGACAAGTCGTTGATACGTTGTTGATCGAGCAGCGAGGTGGCACCGGTGATGCCGCCCAGAACGATCATGCCAGCCAGGGCCACAGTGACCGAGAGCTCTACCAGCGTGTAGCCGGATTGCTGTTTTCTCATGAATGTGCGGAGGTATGTTTCGATGCAGCTCCTCTTAAAGGAACCGCATCGAAGGACATCACTTCCAGTTGACCAGGCCGATGGTGACGGTGCTGCTACCGGTGCCGCAGGCACGCGGATCGGTCATCGCTGCGATATCCAGATTGCCGTTTGCAAGATTGCCCTTAACGACCGCACCGCCGCCGGTAGTGCCGCCGGCCGCGGCACCGCCAGGTGGAACGGCTTGAATGGCGGCCAGAGTCATCGTGCCAATACCTGCAGTGGTAATGGAGCGGGTGCCGACCGTAGTTTCAGGTTGAACAAGAATGCCGCGTATGCCGGTGGCAGCCGCGGAAGTGACAATGTCAGCACAGGAAGACGCAGGAATGCCGGCGAAAGTGACGGCGTAGCCGGTGTTGGTTGCTGCTCCGGTAAAGGCCGTGGCGACATCCACGTTGGTGGCGTAACCAAAGCGGTTATTCGCGATGCGGTTTGGGGGAGCGCCGAGAATGTCAAAGACACTGTCAAAGGCACCGAAGCCAACGGCCACGTCGGTGGTCAGACCGATGAAGTTATTGGCCCGGGCATAAATCTTGTCGATCTGTGCCATCAGGCGCGGGATGCCGCTGACCACATCATTGGCGCGCGATTGCCGCAGCACCACCTGTACCAGTGCAATCGCCGAGACCAGCAGCACGCCGGCAATGGCCACGGCGACCGACAGTTCGACGATGGTAAAGCCGCGTTGCGCATGCGGCAGGGTGCGCGGCTGGCGCGCCGGGTGAGGGGAGTAAAGCATGTCTGTATTCCTTGAAATAGGGTTAGCGCCGGCTGAAAGAGGGGGGCAGGCCTAACTGATGAGTGGATGGATTCTTGGCAAAGAACACTGCGCCGGGCCAAGGGGTGTCCCGTTCTTCATGCCACGTCCTGGCCGGCAACCAGGGTGTCGGGGCAGTCTTGCGCGCATGCGCCTTGCTTTCTGTCACTTCGTCGTGGTGCTTGTCCTTGGTTTGGCGATTTACTTCATCACGGGGCTATCTCCTTTCTCGTGGATCGAAACGCTTGGCCTGGATCGGCAGGACGAAGCGGCGCGAATAGCTCAGTACCCGCATGTAGCCGGGCAGGCGGAATTGCAGGATGTCGTCCTTGACGGCGCCAAACAGGCTCTGCACCGAGGCCAGGGCATCGACATCGATGTCGCTGGAGAGATGACCGATAAAGAAGTTTTCGGTCTGCGTCAGCAGGGAATAGCTGACCGAGGTCGGCGACTGGGTGGAATAGACGATGCCGATGCCGAACTTGGCGCCTTCCTTGGCAAAGCGGGCGTAGATGTCGGTGGTGTTCTTGCCGGCCGCCTCGACTGGGAAGATCATGTGTGCTTCTTCGAAGTAGATCTGCACGAAGCGCCCGCCCAGGGTGTTGGTGATGAATTTGTGTTCCTGCTGCTGGAACACGGCCGTGGAGATGATGCGCGAGAAGTAGCGCACGATGCGTTCATTGGCCGCACCCAGATCGATGATGACGGTCTTGCCGGTATCGAGGGCACGCAGGCTGTCATGCAGGAAATCGCTGGCGTTGGCGGAGTGGAACTGCAGGCATTCGCGCAGGAAATAGGGACCCACGCCGTTGGTCTGGCAGAGCAGTTCCTGGATCACGCGGTCTTCTTCGTCGAACAGTTCGGTGCGGCCCACGCGCAGGTTGGGGTCGTTCTCGTACTTGAGCGCGAAGGCCGAGAGCACGCGGATTTCTTCGGTCATCTCGGTGAAGCTGGTGGGTATCGGCGGCGGGACCTTCGATCTGATCGCCTGCCAGGCCGCCATGCGCAAGCCCTGGGTGAAACCGACGTTGACCAGTCCACGGGCAGCGACGGCGGCGCAGACGGCCTCGCCCGGCTCGAAGCCGGCTTCCTGGAGCAGTGTCCAGTACAGGCAGAGCTTGCGGAAGGCGGCGGCACTGTCGTCGGCGCGACCGGTCTTCAGGGCCGACAGGGCCGGAAAGCGGATCATCAGGAAGTTGCGTACCTCGGGAATCTCCAGCACCGAGGGCGTGAGCAGTTCGGAAAAGATCGCCAGGGCGCGGTCCGGGATGTCATAGAAGTTGTAGCGCAGGAATTCGCCGTCGCCCCGGGGCTGGGTCGAGAGGTAGTACACCTGGACGCGCTCGGGGTAGGCCGAGGCGATGGAGAAATTGCCGTCCTGGGGATTGTCGTTGGCGTATTCGCCGTTGACGTCGAACACCAGCTGGCCGACGTGAGCACTCTCGCGGGTGGCATTGAGCACGCCCTGCATGAGCAGCTTGACGACGTTGGATTTGCCCAGCCGGGTCTTGCCGAACATGGCAGTGCGCTTGCCCACCACTTCATTGACGCTCATGGCCACCGGCGCCGTGTAGGCATGCTGGCCGATATGTTCGCCCCAGCGCACATGGCCCAGTTCGAAGGCTTCACCGACCTCGCCGGAGAGCGCCAGCAGGGCGCGCAGGATGGGCTCGGGCAGCACGTGGCAGCCGCAGGTGGGCGAGAGCATCAGCCCACTGTAGCCAGGCAGGCCGGCGAAGTAGCTCAGTTGCCCGTTGACCGGGTTGATGCGACAGCTGCCCATGACCCGGCAATGCAGTTCGCAATTGGTGCTGTAGCCATCGCGCCTGGCTGTGACCTGCAGGAAACGGACCAGGATGAACTCCTGCTGGCCGTTGAAGATCCAGTCGGGGGCAGCAACGGCGAGGAATTGGCCGGGCACGATGCCGGCGTCGCGCAGTCTTTCATAGGAGGAGCCTGCCTTGACCAACGGGCCGTCCTGGGATTCGACCCAGCCCAGGCTCCCTTCCCGATTGAAAAACGACTGCGCATCCTTGGAGGCCGCATTGCCAGCCGCGGCACCGTTTGCACTGAGCAGCGTCACGATCGCCTTGGTCTCAGGCATGGGGGTAGTCGACACACGCGGGATGATTCCGGTCGATGTCGGGTGCGGGCTGGTGGCGACAGTGGTGTTCATAAATGAGAGTGGCTGCAAGCAATACTTCATCGCTACAGCGCTACGATCCATTGATTTGACGGCTGTACTTTAGCTAGCAAAACTACACGCCGGCTGACATTTCCTGACCGGATTGATCGCCGCAAAGCCGCGCGGGCATTGGATTTCCGTCGATCAAAGGAAATCTGCATCCAGGCAAAACAAGGAGCGCGGATTCCTCGTTTCCTACAAGCGAATGTCCCGCCGTCCTATGCCCTGCGGAACAGGTCGACCCTTATCATCGAGCGATCCGGCATGCCGTCCGGCAAGTCCGCTGGCGCTGCCATCCCGCTCAAGGAGTCCGCATGACCAAGTTGCCCGCCGCCGATCTTCAACTGCCGCTGTTCGTCTACAGCCAGCGCGAGTCGCTGACCGAGAAGAGCGCCTGGATCGCCCTGCAGGAGCACCACCAGTACAGTGCCCGCCACTTCCGCCTGGAACGGCTGTTCGCCGCCGATCCCCGGCGCGGCGAAACCCTGACCGCCGAAGCGGCAGGTATCTATCTCGACTATTCCAAGAATCTCGTCACCACCGAAACCATGACCCTGCTGATGCAGCTGGCGCGCCAGTGCGGTCTGCAGGATCGGGTGGAGGCAATGTTCCGGGGCGACCGCATCAATGCCACCGAGCAGCGTGCGGTGCTGCATACGGCCCTGCGCAAGCCGGCGACGGAGCGGCTGGTGGTGGAGGGTGAAGACGTGATTGCGCAGGTGCAGGATGTCCTGGCGCGCATGGAGGTGTTTGCCGAACAGGTGCGCAGCGGCGCATGGACCGGGCATACCGGCCGGCCGATCCGCCACGTGGTCAACATCGGTATCGGTGGCTCGGACCTGGGGCCGATGATGGCGCACGAGGCCCTGCGCCACTACAGCCAGCGCGACTTGTCGCTGTACTTCCTCTCCGACGTCGACGCGGCGGCACTGCTGGAAACGGTGCGCGGCTTGCCGGCGGAGGAGACACTTTTCATCGTCTGCTCCAAGACCTTCACCACCCTGGAAACCATGACCAATGCCCAGGCCGCACGCCAGTGGCTGGTGCAGCAATTGGGCGACGAGGCGGCTGTGACCAGGCACTTTGTGGGCGTGACCACCAACATCGAGGAAGCCAGCCGCTTCGGTATCGATGAGCGCAACATGTTCGGCTTCTGGGACTGGGTCGGTGGCCGTTATTCGATGAGCAGCGCCATCGGCCTGTCGACCATGATCGCCATCGGACCGCAGCACTTCCGTGACATGCTGGCCGGTATGCACGCGATGGATGAACATTTCCGGACCGCGCCGCTGGAGCAGAACCTGCCGGCCATCCTGGGCATGCTCACGGTCTGGTACGGTAATTTCTTCGATGCCCGCAGCCAGGCGGTGCTGCCGTATAGCCAGTATCTCAAGCGGCTGCCGGCCTACCTGCAACAGCTGACCATGGAGAGCAACGGCAAACAGGTGACCCTGCACGGCGAGCCGGTGGATTACCAGACCTCGCCGGTGTATTGGGGCGATAACGGCATCAATGGGCAGCACTCCTTCTACCAGATGCTGCATCAGGGAACGCAGATGGTGCCGTGCGACTTCATCGGGTTCTGCCATCCCGCGCAGGCGCTGGGGCAGCAGCAGGAACTGCTGATGGCCAACATGTTCGCCCAGGCCGAGGCGCTGGCCTTCGGCAAGACCGTGCAGCGCGTGCGCGAAGAAGGCACGCCTGAAGAACTGGTGCCACACCGGGTCTTCCCCGGCAACCGCCCCAGCAACAGCATGCTCATCGAGCAGCTGACCCCCTATAGCCTGGGCAGCCTGATCGCGCTGTACGAACACAGTGTCTTTACCCAGGGTGTGATCTGGAATATCGATTCCTTCGACCAATGGGGCGTGGAGCTGGGCAAGCAGCTGGCCAAGCGCACGGCGCGCGAGCTGATCGATCACGGGCAGCCGCTACACCACGACAGTTCCACCAATGCCTTGATCCGGCGCTATCGCGCCTGCCAGGGCGGCACTGTCGCTAGCGATCCATCCAAATGAAGCGAAGCGGCCGCCTTGCGCCGCAGGGATCAAGGAGGAGACACCATGGGCAGCATCATCGCCGCACGATTTGAATTGCAGGACGAGGCGGCGCGTGCCGTCAATGCGCTGGTCGATGCCGGCTTCGCCCGTGAGCGCATCAGCAGTTTCTTCGTCAACCCGGCCGGGCAGCATGACCGTTTCGCCGTGGGCGGCGATCGGGACAAGTCGCCCGGCGCCGAAGAGACGGATAAAGGTGCGGCGGCCGGCGTGGCCGCGGGTGCCGGCGCCGGGGCTGTTGCCGGGGTGGCCGCTGCGCCCGTGGCTGGTCCCTTGGGGCCGGTGCTGGGTGGGCTGGTGGGTGGCCACCTGGGCGGTCTGGTGGGCAGTCTGAGTGCCACCGACGACGATCCGGTGCCGCGTCGCGTCGCAGGCATGCTGGTGGCGGTGCAGCTGGACGACTCAGCGGCCTCCGCCGATTCCGCTGTTGAACAACGCGCCATGAGGGTGCTGCAAGACCTGCAGGGTGCTGATCTGGAGCGTGCAGAAGGCCAGGTTCGCGATGGTGACTGGATCGATTTTGATCCTCTGGTCGAACCGCAATGGATACCGGCTGGCGTGGGCTGACGCAGTGCAGCGACAGGATCAGGACCAGGCCCGGCAGCATGCTGTCGGGCCTTTTGCTTTCCTGAAGGCACAGAGTGCAATCCTGGGCATGCATACCGTCGCTGAGAGTTGATGAGTTTATGACTTTATAAGTCTATAATTGGGCGTAATAATTGATTACCAGAAATTCAGCGGGCGGGCGTACGACAGAACAATAAGAAACGCCAAGAGGGGGCGCTGCGATCGAAGGCAGCTGCGCCGTGAGAATGATCATGAAGCGGACGAACGCACATGAGATTATTGACCAAGGGCTTGTTGATCGTTGCCATCCCCAGCCTGGTTGAATTACTGCTGCTGGGGGCGCTGTTCAACTCACAGGACGATGCCGAGGAGGCTGAGCGCTGGGCCGCGCACTCGGCGCAGGTGATCAACCAGGCGGCCGAGGTGCGGCAACCGATGCTGCTGGAATCGGCCCGTATCCGTAATGCCATCCTCCTCAACCAGTCCGAGCCGATCAGTCGGCCCGAGATGTGGGCCGATCTGGAGGTCAAGACTGGCGAGCTGGTCCGGCTGGTGGCCGACAATCCCCAACAAACGACTGCAGTGCGGGCGCTGCACGATAGCATCGCGCGTTATCGCAGCTGGGCCGATACCGCCCGCGAGCGCATGCAACGGGGACAACGCGATGCACTGATCCGCGAACTGCGCGACGAGGAGGGCCCACATCGGCTCTCGGACTTCCTGAGCCGGCTGGATGGCTTTGTCGAGCAGGAGCGTCGGCTGGGCGAGCAGCGCACGGCGCTGCTGCAGTCGGCGCGCAATTCCCAGACTGCGTTGCTGATCGCGGCGGTGTTGGGCTCCATCGTCACTGCGGGACTTGCCTCGCTGGCCTTTACGCGCAATATCGGCAGCCGTATCTCGGTGCTCATCACCAATGCCCAGCGCCTTGCCGACGGGCAGCCGCTGGCGGCGCGGGTGGGTGGCAATGATGAGATCTGCCAGCTCGATGATGCCCTGCACCGCAGCAGCGAGCGCCTCAACGAGGCTTCGCGCCAGGCCCAGGGCTATCGTACCGAACTGGAACAGCGCGCACGCGAGCTGGCCGAGGTCAATGCCGACCTGCGCCAACAGACCCAGGACAATGAAATGTTCATCTACAGCGTGTCGCATGACCTGCGCTCACCGCTGGTGAACCTGCAGGGCTTCAGCAAGGAGATCACCCACACCACCCGCGAACTGCTGGCCGAAGTCGAGCAACTGGCGCTGCCGGCCACGGACAAGCAGCGCCTCAAGGCGCTGGTCGAAGAGGACATCCACACCTCGCTGCGCTTCATCCAGAACGCGGTTACGCGTTCGGCCGGGATCATCGATGCCATGTTGCGCCTCTCGCGTGCCGGCCGCGTCGAATACCAGCCGGTGATGCTGGACATGCACGCCATTGCACAGCGCATCGTCGCGGCCATGAGCAGCAGCATCCGCGCCAAGGGGGCGCAGGTAGAGATCGCGGCCGACCTGCCGCCGGCCTTCGGCGACCCGACCTCGGTGGAGCAGGTGCTGGGCAACCTGGTGGGCAATGCCGTCAACTACCTCGATCCTTCGCGCCAGGGGCATATCACCATCGACCACGTGCGCCACGCCGACAACATCGCCGCCGCGCCCAGCCTGGTGACCTACTGCGTGCGCGACAACGGCATGGGCATCGCACCGGCCTATCTGGACAAGATGTTCATTGCCTTCCAGCGTCTGCATGGCAACGCCGCGCCGGGCGAAGGTATCGGCCTGGCACTGGTCAAGCGGGTGGTGGAACGCCACGGCGGTCGCATCTGGGTGGAATCGGTGGAGGGGCAGGGCAGCTGCTTCTATGTGGCCCTGCCGGCGCGCCCGCCGGTGGCGGCATGAGCGCCGGCACCGGCGGGCTGGCATACATCACAGGGAGAGGGGCATGAATACGGAACAAAGCGTCAATATCCTGCTGGTCGAAGACGATGACGGTCATGCGCTCCTGGTGGAGAAGAACCTGCGGCGCGCCGGCCTGGTCAACGGTTTTACGCGCTTGCGTGATGGCCAGGAGGCACTGGACTATTTCTATGGTGACGAGTCGGCGCAGGGTGAATCGCAACAGCTGGTGGTGCTACTGGACGTGAACATGCCGCGCGTGAATGGCGTAGAGGTGCTGCGCCGGATGAAGCAGGAGGCCTCCACCGCGGCCATCCCGGTCATCATGCTCACCACCACCGATGACCCCCGCGAGATCGCCCACTGCTACGAGACCGGCTGCAATGTCTACATCACCAAGCCGGTGGAATATGACGACTTCATCGAGGCGGTGCGTCGACTGGGTTTCTTCCTGCAGGTGGTCAAGCTGCCCCTGGCGGGTCGTGTTGCGGATCGAGGCGAGAACGGGTCACGATGAGCGCCATCGCCGCCCACGTACTGGTACTGGAGGATGATGACGGGCTGCTGGCATTGGCGACCCGGGTACTGCGCAAGCAAGGACATCGCGTGACCGCCATGGCCGATGCCGTCAGCGCCCTGGCGTCGGTGCAGCAGGAGCGACCGGACCTGCTCATCGTCGACTATCACCTGCAGGCGCTCGAGACCGGTCTGGACTTTTTTCGGCAGCTGCGTGCATCGGGGCTGGACATTCCGGCCATCATGGTATCGGGCGTGTCGGACGATGCGCTCATCATCGAGGCGCTGCGTACGGGGGTGGCCGACGTGCTGCCCAAGACCAGCGATTATCTGGACTATCTGCCGGCCGCAGTGGAGCGCCTGCTCCAGCTGCAGGCGCTGCAGCGTCTGGCGGAGACCGAGCGTATGGCCCGTGTGCGGGAAGAATTCGTGGCCACGCTGGCGCAGGAATTCCGTGCCCCCTTGAATACCATCATCGGCTGGACGCAGTATCTGCTGCGCGACGCCACCGATGGTCAGCAGGTGCGCAAGGGGCTGGAAGTCATCGAACGCAATGCCCGCCTGCAGGCGCAGCGGGTGGAGCAGTTGCTGGAACTGAGCCGCCTCATGGCCGGCAAGCTGCACTTGGACATGCAACCGGTGGACATGGTCCGCGTGGTCGACCAGGCGATTGCGGCGGTACACGCGGTGGCCGATGCCAGGCAGATCCACATTCATGCTGTAGTCGATACGCCAGCGCCGATCCTGGGGGATCCTGCGCGGCTGCAGCAGGTGGTGGGGAACCTGCTGACGCACGTCATCCGCTCTACGCCGCCGCAAGGGCGCGTGCAGGTGATCCTGCGTCAGACAGGTGGCCAGGTAGAGCTGGAGCTGGGGCAGGCCTTGATCGACGCCGGTCAGGCCAATGCGCCGGAGCGTGTTGGCGATGACGATGTCGAGGTCGACCTTGCAGGTGAGAGCGGCGTTGCGTCAGGATTGTCGCTGGCCATTGCCCGTCAGCTGGCGGAATTACACGCAGGGCGCATGCACGCGGAAGGTCTTGGCCCCGGTGTCCGTTTTCTGCTGACGCTGCCGCTGACCACTCCGACCTGAGCGATGTTGCCGGGGTGCCGGTGGCGGTCTGCGTCGCATTCAGTCTGCCGGCACCGGAATGGTGACGGTGAAGGTGATGATGTTGCTTTCGCAGTCCACGGTAATGCGGCCCCCGTGGCCGTTGACGATCTCGCTGACGATGTACAGGCCCAGTCCCAGGCCGCGCGCATTGCGCTGGTTGCCCATCGATTCCTTCTTGTAGGGCTTGAAGAGATTGTCACGCACGGCGGCCGGTATCGGTGCGCCGTGGTTGGAGACCGAGATGGTCAGTTGTTCGTCGCGGCGGAACACGATCAGCGTGGACGGCTTGCCGATTTCGCCATGGTGGCGTGTATTGGACAGCAGGTTGGAGACCACCTGGCTGATGCGGTCACCATCGAGCCCGATCTCACCGCAGTCTTCGGCTTCCAGGATGATTTCATTGTCGGGATAGGCCATGCGGGCCTCGTTGACGATTTCCATCGCCATCTTGCGCACGTCCACCGGACGACGCTGGATATCCAGACCCATGCCGCTTTGCAGGCGGCTGATGTCGAGTACCTGCGAAATCAGCCGATGCATGCGGCTGGAGGAGGACGAGATGCGCTTGCTCAGGTTGGAACTGGAGGGTGAGTGCTCGCGCACCTCGATCATGCGGGCAGCCATCATGATGGCTTGCAGCGGATCGCGCAGGTCATGGCCCAGCGTGGCCAGCAGGGTCTCGCGGGCGCGCTTGACCATGTTTTCGTTGGACAGGGCCACTTCCTGGAAATCCAGGCGCAGCTGGCCGGCCACTTCCAGTTCGGTCTTGACCCAGGGCAGGCTCTTGCCGCGCACGGTTTCCTTCCAGACCGCGAAGGAGCCACGTGGCGTGAGTCGCGGGCCGAGCGGGCCGATGCTGTATTTCTTTTCGGGGTTGCCGCCCCAGCGCACGTCTTCCACCTGTTCGCTGCGGAACCAGAACGCATAGCCATCCTGTTCGCGGTAGAAGCGCACGGCCAGCACGCCGCAGATGTCGCCCAGCACCTGTTTCAGGGCTGGTGCATCGGCGCCGAGGGCGCTGGTGTAGAACAGGTCCCCGGGTTCGTTTTCGTTGAGCCAGTTGATCAAGGCGTTGACCGCCTCGCGTGACGGCGCCTTGCCGAAGACCTGGGTCTTGCGGTCCATCGAGATGGCGCCGCCATGGCTGTTCATCAGGCGCAGGAAGCCCTCGTGTTCACCGGCCAGGGCCAGCACGATGTCTTCGCGGTCGGTGATGCGGGCCACGATCTCGCGCCGCAGGGCGGTACTGTATTCCAGCGCCCGGGCGCGCTCGCCATTGAGGTTGCGCTCGACCAGGGCGCTGACGAATTGCGCCAGCAACTGGCAGGACATGCGCACCGCGTGCGGTACCAGGTGGGCACTCATGTGATGGCAGGCAATGAGCCCCCACAGCCGGTCGCCGATGACGATGGACAGGCTCATCGAGGCGCCCACGCCCATGTTGCTCAGGTATTCGATGTGCACCGGCGAGACGCTGCGCAGCATGCTGTGGCTGAGGTCCAGCGGCCGCCCGGTCAGGGGATTGAGATCAGGCTCCAGCGCCACCGTGGGCGCCTTGACATCGGCGATCAGGCGGATCGGGTTGATCACGTACAGGCGTCGCGCCTGGGCCGGGATGTCGCTGGCCGGATAGCGCTGGCCGAGGAAGGGTTCGAGGTCTTCGCGCTTGTGCTCGGCAACGACCTCGCCGCTATCGTCATGCAGGAAGCGGTAAGCCATCACCCGGTCGAATCCGGTGATGCGGGCGATCTCGTCCACGGCCAGGGTCAGCAGGTCTTCCACGCCTTGCTGGCGCTGGATGCGCTGGATGGCCTGGTGCGCTGCCAGGGCGAAGGCGTCCAGCGACAGCGCATCGGGCGGGCGTTTCTCGAATTCGGCGATCAGCACACCCTCGGACTTGTGGGTCACCAGATCGAAGGCGCCTGACGGCAGGGTGATCATGCGCGAATCGACATAGCCATGCTTGTCTTCCAGCGCGCTGTGGATCACTGCGCGGGCGCCGGCATCCAGGTGGTGTTCTCCCAGGGGCGCACCTGGCGCGGGCAGCGCGCCAAGCAGGGCATCAGCGTTGGCGCTGCGCGAAGCGAGGCAGCCATCCGGCGTGAAGCACAGCAGGGCGCCGTGGCTCTGGATGGAACCGGGGATGTGGATCGGCTCCCGGTCGCAGTTGCTCAGGTCGACCGATCGTCGGCGATTTTCGTGGTACGGGTTGCTCATGTACTGCTTTCCCGATGCCTGTGGAAACAGGGCGTCGAATTGCGGTCGCGCACATCTGGAGACGAACGCAAGTTGAAGGCGGCCCAAAGTCGGCAACGCACCTTTTCATTCCGCGCTGTTCCAGCTGTCGTCAAGCGCGGCGGTACGGCCCTTGTCTTCGGGAAATGCCAATTATAGGCGTGGTCCTGCATTTGGTGAACTCTGCATGTGAATTTAATGGCAGTGCCGGGAGGCCCCGATCCGTCCAGTCTCGCCAGCCGCCGGGATTTCCATTTTGTCCTACAAGGCAATCGGGAACAGTCCGATAGAACTCATCCGTGCGGGCTCTTAAGATCAGCACAAACTCGCAGAAACAACGCGGCATATCGGTGGCGTATCGGTGCTTTGACGCCGGAAGATGCCACACGGGAAAAGATTGCCCGGTTCAAGTGCTGAGACTTCGTGAGGATGCGTCAAATCACATCAGGAGGTGCCGTCAGGCTCTTCCAGTTTTGCGTGACATGGCTACAATGAAGTCGTCGATAGTGTGCTGAGCCGGGGTTACAACAGGGAGCGAACCAGTATGCTGTCGATGACATACCGGGAAGAAATCGAACGCTGTATCGGTCCGGCCAAGCCGCTGGCACCTGCCGGGACTGATGCGGACAATGGCAAGCTGACGTTGCAACCAGCCCGGCGCAGTCGGTATGCGTCGGATCTTTGAGCAGGGTAGCCTCATGGACAAGTCTGATTCCACCCATCCTTGCGATCCTCTCGTCGCCATCCAGCAGGGCGACTGGACCGCTTATCGCAACCACATCTCGACCCAGGCCGGGCACCCCGGCGAAACCGAGGACGAGCGGCCGAGCACTTTTGCCGAGCCCGTACAGCAGCAGGATACGGCGGGGGAGCCGCCGCACGGCGAGGAGGACATCCTGGCCTATCGTCGGCGCTGCGCGCGCGCCTACATCGGCATGAACGGTCGCCTGGGCGGCCGCGCCTACCGGCCCAACGAGCCGGTGATCCTGACCCAGGAAGCGGTCCAGGAACTGGCCGAGTTGAATCGCCTGCTGCGCGAAGAACGTGCGCTGAAGAAAAAAGCCGGCTGATACCCTGAGGCCGGGCGCCGTACCCTGTAGGTGCCTGACGCGACTTCATGTAGGAAAAACGGAAGCTCCCCGCAAATGCAGACGCCATGCGGCTCCTGGTTGCATGCGCCGTTGCCCGCCGCGTGAGACGGCAGCGCGAGCGGGCGCGGGCTTCCCGTATAATCGTGCGCGTCATGCAGGGGCGCATGATCGACATTATCGAGCTTGCAGCACTATCGAGATTGCTGTGAGCAAGCGCCCCCGCTCGAAACGGATGCGAACAACAATGAAGGGACCCGTGGGCAAGGACGGCGCAACGTGATCGCGCAACGCCGTCATCCACGCGACCGACCTCGGTGCTCATAAAGGTAAGTTTCACGACATGGCAGAAATTTCTTGGTTGCGCGCAACCGGCCTGACCGCGCAAATCGTCGCAGCAACCGATTGGAGCGCCAGCCCCCTGGGCGCGCCGACCCACTGGTCGTCCACGCTGCGGACCACCCTCAATATCGCACTGCGTTCGCCCACGCCCAGTCTGCTGGTGTGGGGTGCTGGCCGTCACATGCTCTACAACGATGCATTTTCCGCCTGTATCGGCGCGGCCCACCCGGCCGCGTTCGGTGCTGCGCTGGCGGGTTCACACATGTGGACCGGCGCCGGTGGCCGCTGCGAATCCGCCATCGAGGCCGCGTTCGCCGGCCAGCAACAGCAGCTGTGCCGTCTGCCCTTGTTCCACGATGACAACCAGGCGATCGCCACCGGCAATCAATGGGATTTCTCCTGTCTGCCGGTATGGGATGAGAAGGGTGAAGCAGGCGACGACCAGGTGGCCGGCGTCCTGTGTTCCCTGCACCGGGCCAGTGGACTGGATGCAGCGCTGGCCCATACCGACCTGCTGCGCGACCTGATGGAGCAGTCGCCCAGCTTCAAGGCCGTGGTGCGCGGGCCGCAGCACGTATTCGAGCGCGTCAATGACGCCTATTTCAAGCTCTTCGGCGACCGTCCGGTGCTGGGGCTGCCAGCGCGCGAGGCCTTGCCCGAACTGCTGGATGAAAACCTCTTCGCGCTGCTGGACCGCGTCTATCAGACCGGGCAAGCCTATACCGAACGTGGCGCCCGCTTGTTCCTGCGGCGCTCGGAGGAAGGCGGATTCGCCGGCGCGGTGCTGGACTTCGTGTTCCAGCCCATCAAGGGCAGCGATGGCCGGGTGGCGGGCATCTTCATCGAAGGCAATGATGTCACTGATCTCCATGTCGCCGAGGAGCGGCTGCGCATCGTCGACCGTGCCGGTGGGATTGGCATCTTCGAGTGGTTTCCTGATTCCGGCAAGCTGGCGGTGTCAGACCGTTTCCGCCGCCTGTGGGGTGTCGCGCCGGAAGGCGAGGTGACCTCGCAGCAGCTGGTGGACATGATCGATGAAGAGTTCCATCCCAACCTGGGGACGGTGCGTATCCGTGAGAGCGGCCCGCGCAATCCGCTCGAATACACCGAATACCACATCACCCGCCCCGACGGCGAGCAGCGCTGGCTGGCGCGCAAGGGCGAGGTGGTGCAGGACGATCCACGTGCCGGTGCACGTTATGTGGGCGTGGTGTTCGATGTTACCTCGCGCAAGCTGATGGAACAGGCGCTGGCCGCCTCTGAGGCCAGCGTGCGGGCCAACAACGCCTTCGTGCGCCAGCTGCTGGATTCCACCGATCAGGGTTTCTTCTCCATCGACTGCGATGGCACGGTTACCCTTTGCAATGCCGCCTTCCTGCAGATGCTGGGCTATGCCAGCGAGAAGGACGTGCTGGGGCGTTCCATCCATGAAGTGATCCTGGTCCCGCAACAGGACGTGCCGGTCAGCCGCACCGAATGCGCGGTGCTCAAGGCGGCGCGTGAAGGCATCACGGCCCATATCGACAACGAGGACTTCCTGCGCCTGGATGGCAGCAGCTTCCCGGCGCAATACCAGGCGCATCCGGTATGGCAGGACGGCAAGCTGCAAGGGGCGTTGTGCACCTTCATTGATCTGACCGAGCGGCGTCGTGGCCTGCAGGCCTTGTCGTGGAGCGAGAGCCGCCTGACGGCCATCTTCAACCAGGCCTCGGTCTGTTTCTCCGAGCTGGACCTGCAAGGCAACTACCTGCGCGTGAACCAGGCCCTGTGCCGCATGCTCGGGCGCACTGAAGACGAGATGCTGCACATGACCCTGGCCGACGTCACCCATCCGGATGACGTGCCGATGAACATGTCCCTGTTCAACCGCTGCATCGAGGATGGCCGCTCCTTCACCCTGGAAAAACGCTACCTGCGTCCGGACGGCTCGACCTTCTGGGTCTCCAGCGACATCAGCCGCATCGTCGACGGCGAGGGCCGCCCGCAGGCCATGATCGCGGTCTCCACCGACATCACCGAACGCCGCCGCGCCGAAGATGCCCTGCGCGAACTCAACGACACCCTGGAGCAGCGTGTGGTCGCCGAGATCATCGAACGCACCCGCGCCGAGGCCGCCCTGCGTCAGATGCAGAAGATGGAAGCCGTGGGCCAACTCACCGGCGGGGGGGCGCACGACTTCAACAATGTGTTGCAGATCATCGGTGGCAACCTGCAATTGCTGCAGGGTGACCCCCGCCAGGATGATCGCAGCCGGCAGCGCATCCGCACCGCCATCGGCGCGGTCGATCGCGGGGCCAAACTGTCCTCGCAGTTGCTGGCCTTCGCGCGCCGGCAACCGCTGCAGCCGCGCAGCATCAATCTGGAACGTGTCGTTCAGAACATGGATGACCTGCTGCGCCGCGCCGTGGGCGAGAACATCGAGATTTCCACGGTGGTCACGCATGAACTGTGGAACAGCATGCTCGACCCCAACCAGGTCGAGAACCTGATCATCAACACCGCCATCAATGCGCGCGACGCCATGCCCAATGGCGGCCGCCTGACATTGCAGATCGATAACGTACAACTGACCGATCCGGCCTTCCTGTCACAGGCCGATCTGGCCGCAGGCGACTACGTCGAGCTGCAGATTTCCGACAATGGCGCCGGCATGTCGCCGGAGGTGCGCGAACGCGCCTTCGAACCCTTCTTCACGACCAAGCGCGAAGGCGAGGGCACCGGGCTGGGGCTGTCGATGGCATATGGCTTCGTCAAGCAGAGCAAGGGGCATATCAGCCTGCACAGCGAACCGGGCAAGGGCACGACCATCCGCATCTACTTCCCGCGTTGCATCGAGGACGAGGTGGTCGTCGACGACAGCCGCGACCTGCAGGTGCGCGGGGGCGACGAGACCATCCTGGTGGTCGAGGACGACCCCAACCTGCAGCTCACGGTCATCGACACGCTCTCGTCCCTGGGCTATCGCGTGCTCAAGGCCGACAACGGCGAACGGGCCTTGGCCATCCTGCAGAGTGGCATCACGGTGGACATGATGTTCACCGACGTGGTGATGCCGGGCAGCGTGCCGGTCACCGAACTGGCGCGGCAGGCGCGTCAGTTGCTGCCCGAAATCGAAATCCTGTTTACCTCCGGCTATCCGCGCGATGCCATCGTGCACGAAGGACGACTGGATGCCGGCGTGGAATTGCTCTCCAAGCCCTACCGCATCAACCAGTTGGCGCAACGGATCCGGCACATGCTGTCCAACCGGGCGCATCGCATCGAACTGGCCAAGGCCAGCGGGGAGCGTGACCTCGCCACGGCCTCGGCCACCATCCATGTCTTGCCGGTGGCCGAGCGCCACCACCAGGCTGATGCGACCGAGCAGCCACTGTCCCAGGAGGCTTATGGCACGGGTGGCCTCGCTGCCGGTGGCAGCGTCGGCGTGACGGGCAGCGTGACTTCGCAGGGCGCCGATGAGCCCGCACAGGCCGTCAGCGGACTGCGCCTGCTGGTGGTGGAAGACAACATCGATTCCCAGCAGCTGGTCTGTGAGTTGCTGGAGACCCTGGGCCATCAGGCGCGCGGCGTGGCCAGCGGCGAAGACGCGCTGCAGGCCCTGGAGGAGCAGCCGTTCGACGTGCTCTTCACCGATGTCAACCTGCCGGGTATCACGGGGGTGGAACTGGCCAAGCGCGCGCTGGAGCGGTTCCCGACGATGTCGGTGATCTTCGCCTCCGGCTATGGCGCGATGGTGGCACGCAACGTGGGCTTCCCATCGCATTCGCTGCCCAAGCCTTACGACATCGATCAGTTGCAAGAGATATTGACGAAGATTGCGTTGGCTTGAAGCCTTGGGTCGGGTCTCAGATGCCGTCCCTGCTCCAGCCTGCGCCGTAGCCCGGGCACAGCAACAGGAACTCCTTTGTCGTTGCGTCCTTGAAGTCCACGATCACAAAGGAATGGGAGTCATCTTCCAGGCGATAGCAGAGCATGCCCTTGCTGGCTTCAAACGCAGCCTGCGTGTAGAGCCTGTTCTTGAAGACGGTGATCTTCTCCGAGACGATGCGAAAAGCCACCACATCGACTGGGCCGTGCCAGAAGTCGGGAGGGACAAGGATCAGTTTGCAGTAGAGCGCAATGGGAGCGGCGATGGCTGCGCCGATCAATAGTGATTTTATTGTCATGGATTCCCTCGCGATGATGCAGCGCTGGATATCGGGAGCAAGTGACGAGGCAAAGATGAATTCATATGCCGTCTCGTAACCAGCCCGTGCCAAGGCCCGGGCAGATGATGAACTCTTCCAGGGTCGTTCCGTCCTTTGGGTCGAATACGCCGAAAGACCAGGTTATTTCGTAAAGGCGGTAGCATTCCGTTTCCTTGAAGACGGTAAAGGCCACTTCCTTAGAATCCTGGGTCTTGAAGACGTCGAGTCGTTCCGAGACGAACTCTACTTTTTCAAGATCGATAGTTGAGAAATGAAACCGTGGATCGATCAGGAGCGCGTGTCCAAAATAGCTGACAAGCGATCCGAGGATGACGCCCTTTAACCATTGGGGAAGCGTCATTGTCATCTCTTCGGATAAAAGTTCTTTTTGACCAAACGCCTGTCCAGCTCTAGCCGCCGCTTAAGTTCAGCTTCCACCTTTTAGCTTCCCCCGTGTTGATAGCCATAAGACCAAGCCCATGCTGTCGTGGAAGCTATGCCCTTTGCTTTGCCGTACAGCTCGAAATGGGGGAATCCGTCCTTCGCGGTGCCGCCGTGGGAGGTCGGGTCTCCCGCCCGGATGATGGCTTTGGACACGTGCTGCTCCTTTGTAGTCAAAAAAGCAGCGACAGTAGCGTCAACCCATCGGCCTTGAGCACCGCCACCGAAGGAAGGATGGAAATACGGTAATTCTTGCGATTCAGGCTCGAAGGGATTCGATGCGCCAGAAAATGGGCCAGCGTGTCACGGGGAGGGCCGACGAAGCGAGCGGATGCAAAAAACTGTACACGGTGGTTTCCTTTTGCCTTCAGATTTCTTACAATTAATAGTAACCATTCTCGTTCTTATTTAATAATTGAATGGTGAAGGGAAATTTTTGATCGTGCTGCCTTTTCGGGTGAGTGCGTCATCTGTCTGCACGGGAAGTCAATGCTGTAGCTTGCCGCTGGCCACCCCCTCGATGGGCTGGCGGCCTGATTCAGCCCGACATTTCCGCTCAGCCGTTCTATCGTTCTGCGGTTTAGCCACCTGCCCAATCAGCCTTACTGACCCTCATGCGCGCATTGCTCGTTCTCCTCCACCGCTGGTTCGGCCTTGCCGTTGCCGTGTTCCTGTTCATCGCCGGTGCCACCGGGGCGCTGATTTCCTGGGACCACGAACTCGACGCCTGGCTCAATCCGCAGCTGTTCAATGCCCGCAGTGCCGATCAGCCCGGTGCCGGGGCGCCGTTGCCCGGCCTGGAGCTGGCGCGCAGGGTGGAGCAGGCCGAACCGCGCCTGCGGGTGACCTATGTGCTGACCGAGGCCGAGCCGGGCCATACCATCGGGATGATGGTCGAGCCGCGCCTGGACCCGGCCACCGGCAAGCCATTTGCCCTGGATTACAACCAGATCGCCGTCGATCCGGTCACCGCCGAGATCCAGGGCCGGCGCATGTGGGGTGCCATCTCGCTGTCACGGGAAAACCTGCTGCCCTTCCTCTACAAGCTGCACTACACGATGCATCTGCCTGATATGGGCGGCATCGAGACCGGTATCTGGCTCATGGGCATCATCGGTATCGTCTGGATGCTGGACTGCTTCATCGCGCTCTACCTGTCCTTCCCCAACTGGCGGAGCTGGCGCAAGTCGCTGGCTTTCCGCTGGCGTGAAGGCGGGCACAAGCTCAATTTCGATCTGCATCGTTCCGGGGGCGTGTGGGTCTGGGGCCTGCTGCTGGTGCTGGCGGTGACCTCGGTGTCGATGAACCTGGAGCGCCAGGTGATGCGGCCGATCCTGCAGACGGTCTCCACGCTGACCGCCGGTCCGTTTGAGACGCGCACGCCGCTGGCGGCAGACAAGGTGCCGGAGCCGCGCATCTCGCGGGAAGAGGTGGTGGCGCTGGGCCGGGCGCAAGGGCAGAAGCTGGGATTGGATGAGCCGGTGGGTGGAGTCTTCTATTCCGGCATGTTCGGCGTCTATGGGGTCGGCTTCTTCCAGCCGGGCAATGACCATGGCGACGTCGGGCTGGGCAATGCCTGGCTGTATTTCGATGCCATGACGGGCGCCTATGAGGGTGGCAAGATTCCAGGCCGGGGTAGTGCCGGGGATATCTTCCTGCAGGCCCAGTTCCCGCTGCATTCGGGCCGTATCCTGGGGCTGGCCGGGCGGGTGATGGTATCCCTGCTGGGGGCGCTGGTGGCCATGCTGTCGGTGACCGGGGTGATCATCTGGGTGCGCAAGCGCAAGGCACGACTGCAGCAGCGTGAACGGCTGGCTGCACAAAAGACACCGGCCCGCGAGGGGCCGGTGGCGGAACTGCGGTAAGCGGATCAGCGCCGCGTCTGTGCGTCAGTGCGCCATCAGGACCGGCAGCGTCATGGTCTTGAGGATGGTCAGCGTGACCCCGCCCAGCAGCACTTCACGGAAGCGGGTGTGGCCGTAGCCGCCCATGACCAGCAGGTCGGAACCCTTGTCGGCGGCCAGCGAGAGCAGGGCGTTGCCGATGTCCAACGGGGTCTGTTCCTGCGCCACTTCCACCTTCACGCCATGGCGCGCCAGATAGAGCGCGATGTCGGCGCCGGGTTGCTCGCCATGGGTGCCCAGGCGCTTGTCGGAATTGAAGATCACCACCGTCACGTTGTCGGCCTGGCGTAGCAGCGGCAGGGCAGCAGTGATGGCGCGGGTGGATTCCATGCTGCCGTCCCAGGCGATCAGTGCGTTCTTGCCGACGTGCTTGAATTCGCCGGCGCTGGGGATGATCAGCACCGGGCGCGGTGCATTCAACATCACATATTCGGGCAGGTCGGTGAGGAAACTGTCGTCGGCATCGTCCAGGTCGGCCTGGCTGACCACCACCAGGTCGGCATAGCGGGCTTGCAGCGCCAGGCCACCTTCGGCGTCGTCGTCGACGAAGCGCTTCTCGCAGGAAGGCACGCCCACGCTGTTGGCGATCTTGTCGAAGCTCTCCAGGGCCGCCAGGGCGCGGTCGCGGAAGCCATCCATCTGCGCGGCCACATAGGCGGCGCCTTCCATCGTGATGAAACTGGAGATGCCGCTGACGGCGCTGCCGATCAGGTGCGCCTGCTGGGCGCGGGCCAGTTCGGCGGCGATGCGGATGCGCTGGGCGGCGTGGCGCGACTGGTCGACATGGACCAGGATGGACTTGTAGCTCATGGTGACTCCTCGGAAATATCGGGTAGATCAGGTGGGACGGCATCCGGGGCGGGACGCCATGTATCCAGACTAGGCCGCTCCTGCCCGGGCGTCCAGCGCAAATGCGGCGCTGATTGACACATGTCAATCGCGGCCGGCATCACTTCGCGGGCAGAATTCGGCGCGCCAACGATAGGCGCTTGCAGTGCGGTGGCGCTGGCTGGGTTATCCTTGTCAGCTTTGCGGTCTTTCCGTCACCCGACATTGCGTCATTGCCTCAGCGAGGAGCTTGCATGCCATCGATCTTCCATCTTGCCTACCACGTGCGCGACCTCGACCAGTCGCGCCGCTTCTATTGCGACCTGCTGGGTTGCGAAGAGGGCCGCAGTACCGACACCTGGGTCGACATCGACTTCTTCGGCCATCAGCTCTCCTTGCACCTGGGGCAACCCTTCGCGGTGAGCAACACCGGCAAGGTCGGTGAGCACATGGTCCCCATGCCACACCTGGGTGTGATCCTCGAGCTGCCCGAGTGGCAGCAACTGGCTGATCGGCTGACGGCCAGCGGCCAGGTCGAATTCGTGCTCAAGCCGCAGATCCGCTTCGCCGGTGAGCCGGGCGAACAGGCGACCATGTTCTTCCTCGACCCCTCTGGCAACCCCATCGAGGTGAAAGGCTTCAGGAGCCTGGCACAGGTGTACGCCAAATGAGTCAAGGCACGACTATCCCCTTCGTCAGCCAGGGCGATGCTGCCTCGGTCGCCGCCTGGCTGCAGGCCTTGCGCAATGCCATGCCGGAGGAGCAAGTGGTGGCCTTCGCCGATCTGGACGACGCCCAGCGCGCCCAGTGCCGCCTGGCCATCGTCGCCAACCCGGACCCGGCCCAGCTGAAGCAGTTGCCGCAACTGCAGTGGGTGCATAGCGTGTGGGCGGGGGTGGAACGGCTGGTGGCCGATCTTGGTCAGTCCAACCTGCAGATCACCCGGCTGGTCGATCCCCGGCTGGCGGCGACCATGGCCGAGGCCGTGCTGGCCTGGACGCTCTACCTGCATCGCGACATGCCGCGCTATGCGCAGCAGCAGCGCGAGCAGCGCTGGCAGCAGCTGGACTACGTCGCACCGGAACAGCGTCGCATCGGCCTGCTGGGCCTGGGCGCGCTGGGCGAGGCAGCCGCCGTGGCACTGCGCCAGGCGCGCTTCCCGGTGGCGGGTTGGAGCCGCAGTCCGCGCCAGCTGGACGGCGTGGAGACCTTCAGCGGCATGGAAGGGCTGACGCAACTGCTCTCACGCAGCGATATCCTGGTCTGCCTGCTGCCGCTGACCAACGACACCCGTGGCCTGCTGGATGCGGCGCGCCTGGCCTTGTTGCCACCACAGGCACAACTGATCAACTTCGCCCGTGGCCCCATCATCGACGACGGCGCGCTGCGCCAGGCACTGGATGCCGGCCAGCTGAAACATGCGGTGCTGGACGTGTTCGCCACCGAGCCCCTGCCGCCGGCTTCCTGGCAATGGACCCATCCCGCGGTGACGGTCTTGCCGCATTGCTCGGCCCCCACGGATGCCGCCACGGCCTCGACCATTGTGGCGGGGAATATCCGGTATTACCGGGAGAGTGGGGAGATTCCAGCCAATGTGGATTTGGCGCGCGGTTATTAACGGTATTTTTTGCTGAATATCTCAACCTCAGGCTGGAACCGATGTTCCTTAGCGACGCAGAGAAAGTCACAAGCGTCCGGGCTCAGATAGTGTGTGGGTGGGAGTTGGCAGACCGCGTGGGGAAGGGGAGTTTGCACGAGCACGATTGCGCGACGGGACGTGATGCATTTACGCCCGACTTACTGAAACGGTTCCTCAAGCATGCGGGCAAGATACTCGCTATATTGCCCGAAGGTCCATGTTGTGTAATCGTGTGTAGAATCTATCTTGCTGTGCATGGACAGCGCATCCCTCATCAAACGACTCAAGGCCGACGGCTGGTACCTGGTGCATACAGCAGGCTCACATTACCAGTTCAAACATTCGACCAAGCCCGGCAAGGTGACGGTGCCGCATCCCAAGAAAGATCTGCCCTTGGCAACCCAGAAAAGTATTTTCAGGCAAGCCGGCCTGAAGTAAGGCCATCAGGAGAACCCCGTGCTTTATCCAATCTACGTTCACAAGGATGCCAATAGCGCCTATGGTGCGGCCTTCCCCGACTTTCCTGGCTGCTTTGCGGGAGCGGACGATTTGCAGGACCTGCCGGCCGCTGCACAAGAGGCGGTGGAAGTGCACTTTCACGGCGAGACAGAGCCCATCCCTCGGCCTAGCGCGCCCGAAGACTGGTCCGATGATGCGCAATTCCAGGGCGGCTACTGGATGCTGGTAGAGATTGATTTGTCACGCGTCAACGCCAAGGCGATACGGCTCAACGTCAGCCTGCCGCAGAGCCTGGTAAAACGCATCGATGCCGTTGCTCAGGCGCGCAGTATGTCGCGTTCTGCCTTTCTGGCCCTGGCGGCAGAACATGAAATGCAGGTCGCCAGCCGCTGACGTCCTGTTGAGGACTCCCGCAGCAATTACTGTGCTCCGCCGCCCCTCCCTCAATCCAGCCGATAATCCTTCCCGCACGCTGCCGCCGGTGGCAGCGGTTCGCCCGCCAGTTCCAGCAAAGATCGCTCGATTTCCAGGCTGATGGCGTCCAGCGCCAGGCCATTGGGGGAGCAGGCGAAGGGCAGGGAGATTTCGCTGGCGATGGCTTCCAGCGCCAGGAAGGTGTAGGAGACGAAGACCGAAATCAGCGGTGTGGCAACGCCGATGGCATCGACCAGCCCGAACGGCAGCAGCAGGCAATAGATGTAGACGGTCCGGTGCAGCAGCACGCCGTAGGCAAAGGGGATGGGCGTGGAGGCGATGCGCTCGCTGGCGCCGATGCAGTGGTTGATCTCGTTGAGCTGCTGGTCGCAGGTCCACAGGCCAGTGTCGCTGAGCCTTCCCTGCCGGTTGGCCTGGGCCAGCATGGCGCGCAGCTGGTCCATCTGGTACACCGGGAGGTATTGCACCGTGCCGGCTGCTGCATCGGCCTCAGCCGCGCCCGGCAGCAGGCGCGCCATGTCCTCTCGTGGTGAAGTCTTGCGCAACTGGTGCTTGAGCGCATAGGCCAATGCGATGATGCGACGGATGAACAGCTTCTTGTGGGCGGCATCCTCGCCCGTCACGCCATAGCGCAAGCCCTGCGACGCCAGCGCCCGCGCTGCAATCAGCAGGGCACCCCAGATCTTGCGGCCCTCCCAGTAGCGGTCATAGCTGGCGCTGTTGCGAAAGCCCAGGAAGATCGCCAGCGCCACGCCCAGCAGGGTGAAGGTGGAGGTGTTCAGCGGCAGCTTGTCGCCGAAGATCTTGCCGTCGGTCAACACCGCCAGGGTGGAGAAGGCCGTCATCATCAGCATCTGCGGCATGATGGTGCGCAGCACCGAGCCGTTCCAGACGAAGAGCATGCGGAACCAGTGGGGCTGGGGGCGAACGATCATATTGGCTTCCCGGAACAGGAACGAAAAAGTCGAAGCCCCATGTTAATTCCGCGCCGCCCCGGCAAGCGTAGACAGATGACGCCAGCGTCCGCACATACAGCGGACCGCCGTCCAGCCCTTACTGACGGGCGATGGTGAATCCGATGGTGTTATGTCCGCCGCCGCTGCTGGCGAAGGCCCGCCCGCCATGCATGCGTGCCACCGCCTTGACGATGGCCAGCCCCAGGCCGTGGCCATGGCTGCCGTTGATGTCCTGGCGGGCGCTGTCGACCCGGTAGAAGCGGTCAAACAGGCGCGGCAGGTGCTGTTCGTCGATGGCGGGGCCGGGATTGGTGACCGCCACCCTGACCATTTCTTCACCTGCGGAAATATCAATGCGCAGCATTGCGCCTTGTGGTGAATGCTGGATGGCGTTCTGGATCAGGTTGGTCAGTGCCCGCTTGAAGAGCGCCGTTTCCATGGTGGCCGTGGCCTGGGTATCGCCGGCGACCGTGATGCCCATGCCGGCATCGTCCAGTACGAACTCGAAGAAATCGGCAGTCTTCTGCACCTCCGCAGCCACCCGCGCCGGCACCCGGGCGGTGGCGGCCTCGCCCTGGTCGGAGCGGGCCAGAAACAGCATGTCGTTGACGATGGAACGGATGCGGTCCAGTTCTTCCAGGTTCGATTGCAGCACGTCCTTGAACTCGCCCGCGCTGCGCTCGCGTGCCAGCGCCACCTGGGTCTCGCCGATCAGGTTGGCCAGGGGCGTGCGCAGTTCATGGGCCACGTCGGCATTGAAGGCTTCCAGTTGGGTATAGGCCTGTTCGATGCGTTCCAGCGCGCCATTGAAGGCGTCGGCCAGGACCGACAGTTCTTCCGGCAATGCTTCCACCGGCATGCGCGCCGACAGCTTGCGTGGCGAAAAGCTCTGGGCGCGGACCGACATGCGGCGCAGCGGTGCCAGACCGGCGCGGGCGATCCAGTAGCTGGAGATGACAGCCAACACGATGCCCAACAGCGAGGAAATGCTGGTCCCCAGCAGGAAGGTACGGCGCATCTCGAAGTAGGGTTCTCCATCCACGCCCACCGTGACCCGCACTTCGGGGCGCTCCTCGAAGGCCGGCAGGGTGCGCGTCATGATGTGCAGGGGGAAGCGGCGTCCCGGCAGATGCAGGCGGCCGACCACCTTGCCGTCGTCGTGGGTGATGGCGGCCGGGGTCAGGCGGGTGAGGTCGCCATAGGTAAAGCGCGGGTCGTCGCTGGCGATCCAGAAGAACACGTGCTGGTCCGCCTGCGACAGGGTGGAGAGCTTCAGCTGCACGCGTCCCCAGCGCTCGGTGTTGCCGGCGCGCTCGATCTGGTAGCTGATGTCGTTGAGGGTGGTGAAGAGGGCGTCGCGCTCGTGGCGCAGCAATTCGCCCTTGAGGACGGTGTAGAGCACCACGCCAGCGACGGCGAAGATCAGCAGGGCCGAGGCGGCCGACATCAACACCAGGCGCGCCGTGATCGATTGCCGCAGCGGCAGGCGGCGCCGGCGGGGCGGTTGCGCCGCCGGGACGGTCTGGAGATCGGGCTCAGTCATCGCCGGCTTCGGCCGCAGCCCGGGGCTCCAGCACGTATCCCATGCCGCGCACGGTATGCAGCAGTTTCTGTTCGAAGGGCGCGTCGATCTTGGCGCGCAGGCGCTTGATGGCGACTTCGACCACGTTGGTGTTGCTGTCGAAGTTCATGTCCCAGACCAGTTCGGCAATGGCGGTCTTGGACAGGATCTCACCCTGGCGCCGCGCCATCACCGCCAGCAGGGCGAATTCCTTGGCCGTGAGGTCGATGCGCAGGCCACCGCGAAAGGCCTTGCGCGAGAGCAGGTCGATCTGCAGGTCGCCGATGCGCAGTTGCGCCGGCTCCTGCGCGCGGCCGCGCCGGGTCAGGGCCTGCAGGCGGGCCAGCAGTTCCAGGAAGGAAAAGGGCTTGATCAGGTAGTCGTCAGCGCCGTCATGCAAGCCCTTGATGCGGTCTTCCACGCTGTCGCGGGCGGTCAGCATGATGACCGGGGTCTGCTTGACCGTACGCAGCGAGCGCAGCACGGCAAAGCCATCCAGTCCCGGCAGCATGACGTCGAGCACGATGACGTCGTAGTCATGCTGGATCGCCAGGTGCTGTCCATCCACCCCGTTGGAGGCCAGATCGACCGCGCATCCCTGCTCGGTCAAGCCCTTGCAGAGGTATTCGGACATCTTTTGTTCGTCTTCGACTATCAGGATCTTCATGCGGTCTCCATAGCCTGCGCCGGGACAGGATCGCCCGGCGTCAGCCCATGCCGGATTCTACCGTCCCGGCTTTTTATCGGTGTGGTCTTGTTTCAATGTTCTACCTGCGGCGGCTGTTGGGCCAGGCGGGCGGCCTTGCGTGCCTGGCGCGCCTTCTTCTTGCGTTCATACCAGTAGTGCGCGCGGTCCAGGTAGAGGTAGACCACCGGGGTGGTGAACAGGGTCAGTGCTTGCGACAGCACCAGTCCGCCCACCATGGCATAGCCCAGCGGCCGGCGCAGTTCAGAGCCGGCGCCATGGCCCAGCATCAGCGGCAGGCCCGACAGCAGGGCGCACATGGTGGTCATCATGATGGGGCGGAAGCGCAACAGGCAGGCCTGGTAGATCGCCTCTTCCGGCTTCATGCCCTGGCTGCGCTCGGCGGTGAGGGCGAAGTCGATCATCATGATGCCGTTCTTCTTGACGATACCGATCAGCAGGATGATGCCGATCAGCGCGATCACCGACAGGTCGTAGCCGCCTATCATCAGGATCAGCAGGGCGCCCACGCCGGCCGAGGGCAGGGTCGAGAGAATCGTCAGCGGGTGGATGTAGCTCTCATAGAGCAGGCCCAGCACGATGTAGACCGCGATCAGTGCGGCCGCGATCAGGTAGGGTTGGGACGACAGCGAATCGCCGAAGGCCTTGGCCGTCCCCTGGAAATTGCCGACCAGCGTCTGCGGCACGCCCATCTCGTCCTTGGTCTTCTGGATAATGTCCACCGCCTCGCCCAGGGACACGCCCTTGGCCAGGTTGAAGGAAATCGTCACCGCCGGGAACTGGCTCTGGTGGCTGATCGAGAGGTAGGAGGTCTTGCTCGTATCGACCTTGACGAAGGTCGACAGCGGCACCTGCTGCCCGGTCAGGGGCGAGGTCAGGTAGAGCTTGTCGAACAGGGCCGGGTCCTTCTGCAGCTGCGGCGTCACTTCCAGGATCACGCGATAGCTGTTGATCTGCGTGAAATACTGCGCGACCTGGCGCTGGCCGATGGCGTCATAGATGGTGGCGTCGATCAAGGCCGGCGAGATGCCGAAGCTGGAGGCGCGGGCGCGGTCGATGGTGATGACGGCCGCCGCCGCCTGGTTCTGCTGGTCCGAGGCTACATCGGTCAGCTGCGGCAGCTGGCGGAAACGCTCCAGCATGCGCGGCGCCCAGACGTTGAGCTCATCGAGGTCGGTATCGGTGACGGTGTACTGGTACTGGGTGCGCGAAAGGCGGCCACCGACGTTGATGTCCTGGCTGGCCTGCATGAACAGGTTCACCCCTTGTACGCGTGCCACCTTGGGTCGCAGGCGGGCGATGATCTCGTCGGCATTGGTGGTGCGCCCCTGGTCCTTGGGTTTCAGGGCGATGAAGAACTGCCCGGTGTTGAAGGTGGTGGAACCGGCGCTCATGGCAAAGCCGATCACGTCCGGGTCCTGGCGCACCACGTCGGCCACCTTCAGCAGGCGTTCATGCATGGCCGCCGAGGAAGTGTCCTGCGAGGATTCGGCAAAGCCGACGATGACGCCATTGTCCTGCTGCGGGAAGAAACCCTTGGGGATGAAGATGAACAGCACCACCGTCAGCGCCACCGTCGCCAGGAAGCTCATGAGCGTGATGAACTGGTGCTTCATCACCACATCCAGCCCGCGCTTGTAGCCGGCCAGCATGGCGTCGAAGCAGCGTTCGAACCATTGATACAGCTTGCCGTGGCGCTGGCCGTGTTCGTTCTTGAGGAAGCGCGAGCACAGCATGGGTGTCAAGGTCAGCGAGATCACCACCGACACGCCGATGGTCAGCGTGACCGTCACCGCAAACTCGCGGAACAGACGCCCGACGATACCGCCCATCAGCAGCAGCGGGATGAACACCGCCACCAGCGAGACCGAGATCGAGATGATGGTGAAGCCGATTTCGCCCGCACCCTTCAAGGCCGCCTCCAGCGGCGACATGCCTTCCTCGACGTAGCGGTAGATGTTTTCCAGCATGACGATGGCGTCATCCACCACGAAGCCCACGGCAATGGTCAAGGCCATCAGCGACAGGTTGTCGAGGCTATAGCCGACCACGTACATCACGCCGGCCGTGCCCATGATGGCCAGCGGCACCGTGACCGAGGGGATCAGGGTGGCCGCCACGTTGCGCAGGAACACGAAGATCACCATCACCACCAGGGCGATGGTCAACACCAGGGTGAATTCCACATCCTCCACCGAGGCGCGGATGGTCTGGGTACGGTCGATCAGGGTGTTGACGTGGATGGCGGCCGGAATCGCTGCGCGCAGGCGCGGCATGGCGGCCTTGATGCGACCCACGGTCTCGATCACGTTGGCGCCGGGCTGCTTGGTGATGGCCAGCACGATGGAGCGACCGTTGGTGATGGTGTGGTCCGCCGTGTTGGCAGCACCCGAGAAGGCCCAGGCGGCGATCTTGTTGTTTTCCGGTCCGTCGATGGCGATGCCGATGTCCTTGACCCGGATCGGCGCGCCATTGCGCCAGGCCAGGACCATGTCGTTCCACTGGTCGGCCTTGAGCAACTGGTCATTGGTATAGACGGTAAAGGCCTGGCGCGCGCCATCGACCGTGCCCTTGGGCTGGTTCACGGTGGTGGTGGCGATGACGCCGCGGATGTCTTCCAGGCTCAGGCCCAGGGTGGCCAGCTTGGCCGGATCGACCTGGATGCGCACGGCCGGCTTCTGCTGGCCGTTGACGTTGACCAGGCCGACGCCGGAAATCTGCGAAATCTGCTGGGCCAGGATGTTGTCGGCGTAGTCGTTGACCACCGTCAGCGGCAGCGCATCGGACTGCACCGACATGATCATGATGGGCGAGTCGGCCGGGTTGATCTTGCGGAAGGTCGGCGGGTTGGGCAGGTTGGACGGCAACTGCCCGGTGGAGGCGTTGATGGCCGCCTGCACATCCAGCGCGGCGGCGTCGATGTTGCGGTTCAGGTCAAACTGCAGGGTGATCTGGGTGGTGCCCAGGGTGCTCTGCGAGGTCATCTGTGAGAGCCCGGCGATGAGCGAGAACTGGCGCTCCAGCGGCTGCGCCACGTTGGAGGCCATGGTCTCGGGACTGCCCCCGGGCAGTTGCGCGGTGACCTGGATGGTCGGGAAGTCAACCTGCGGCAGCGGCGCCACCGGCAGCAGCGGCCAGACCGCGATGCCCACCAGCAGGATGGCGATCGCCAGCAGCGTGGTGCCGATGGGGCGCTTGATGAAGGCGGCGGAAACGCTCACTTGGTGTTTCCTTTCGCATCGGTGCCAGCGGCGGAACTGCTCTGGGCCTTGGCAGGCTGCGGCTTGCTCTCGACGATGCGGCTGCCCGGCTTGAGTTTGTACTGGCCGTCGATGACCACGCGCTGGCCAGCGGCGACGCCGCTATCGGCGGCCAGCACGGCCACGCCGTCCTGGATGCGATCGACCTTGACCGGCTGCATGTTGGCCTTGTCGTCCTGGTCGATGGCATAGACGTAGGTACCCTGCTGGTTGCGCTGGATGGCGGCAGCCGGCACGGTCAGGGCATTGCCGTGGGAATTCATCTGCAGGCGGGCATTGACGTACTGGCCCGGCCACAGCTTGTGTTCGGCATTGTCAAAGCGGGCCTTGAGCTGCACCGTGCCGCTGGTGGTGTTGATCTGGTTATCCAGCAGCACCAGCTTGCCGGTGGCTAGCACCTCCTGCGAGTCGCGAGCATAGGCGCTGACCTTGAGCGGCTGCTGGCTGCTGCGCTGGGCGCGGTTGATGGCCACCACCGCCTCCTCGGGCAGGGTGAAGACCAGGGTGATCGGATCGATCTGGTTGATCACCACCAGGCCATTGGCATCGCTCGCATGCACGATGTTGCCGGGGTCCACCAGACGTGCGCCCACGCGCCCGGAGAGCGGGGCGTTGATGGTGGTATAGCTCAATTGCACCTTGGCATAGGCCACCTGGGCCTCGTCGGTCTTGACCGCCGCTTCCAGCTGCGCCACCAATGCCTTTTGCGTATCCAGCTGCTGCTGGGTGGCCGCGTCCTGGCCGCGCAGGGTGGTGTAGCGCTGCAGGTCCAGCCGTGCATTGGTCAGGGTGGCGGCGTCCTTGGCGCGTTGTGCCTCGGCCTGCGCCAGTTGCGCCTGCAGGGCGCGCGGGTCGATCTGGGCCAGCAACTGGCCTTTCTTGACCTCTTCACCTTCCTTGAATCCGACCTTGTCCAGCTGGCCGTCGATGCGGGTCTTGACCACCACGCTGGCATTGGCCGTGACCGTACCCACGCCGGCCAGATAGAGCGGCAGGTCGCGTTCCTGCACGCTCGCCAGCGAGACGGCCACCGGCGGCGGCGCCTTGGCGGCCGGCTGGTCGGCCGCGCGGGCGTGTTCGACATAGGACCAGGCGCCGATGCCGGCCGCCAGGATCAGGGCCGTGGCAACGAACACGGCGAGGGGAGAGCGCTGGGGAGATTGGGGTGAGGTGGTCATGCCTGAAACTCGTCCTGAAATGATCGCTGTTGATTCGGAAATGGGTGCGTGGCCGCGTTCAGCGGGCAGCCATCGGCGGGGCTGAAGGTGTCGACGTTGCAGCATCAGCGGCCCCGGCCGCTGCAGCCGCTTCTGCCTGCCAGCCACCACCGGTGGCCTTGATCAGGGCAACGCTGGCCACCAGTTGCCGGCCCAGCAGAGTCACGGCATTGCGCTGATTGGTCAGCGACGTGGCCTGGGTGGTCACCACCGACAGATAGGTGACGGTGCCGGCCTGGTACTGGCGCATCGCCAGTCGTTCGGCCAGCTGTGCCGATTGCACCGCCTGTGCCTGGACCGCGCTTTCCTGGTCCAGCACGCGCAGGGTGGAGAGGTTGTCTTCCACTTCCTGCAGGCCACCCAGCACGGTCTGCTTGTATTGCGCCACGGCGGCATCGAAGGCGGCCGTGGCCGCATCGTTGCGGGCGCTGCGGGCGCCGCCGTCGAACAGGGTCTCGGCCAGCGCTGCACCCAGCGACCAGACCCGGCCGGGGGTGTTGAACAGTTGCGCAAAGGCCGGGCTGTTGTAGCCGCCGCTGGTGGAGAGCGTGAGGGTCGGGAAATACGCCGCCCGTGCCACGCCGATGTTGGCATTGGCGGCAGCGGCCAGGCGCTCGGCATTGGCGATGTCGGGGCGGCGTTCCAGCAGGTCCGAGGGCAGGCCGGCAGGAATCTGCGGCAGGCTGGCCTGCAGGCGCTGGGCATTGGCGTCCATGGCATCGTCGCTGGCGGTGGCGGCGGCCACCGGTGCCAGCGAGAAGGCGGCCGGCGCCTTGCCGATCAGCATGGCGATGGCGTGTTCCAGCTGGTTGCGGGTAGCGTCGAGGTCGATCAGCTGCGCCTGGGCGGCACGCAACTGGGTTTCGGCCTGGGCCACGTCGGAGCGCAGGGCGGTGCCGGCTTCGTATTGATGGGTGGTCAGCTGCAGCGAGCGGCGATAGGCCTCCACCGTGCGGCGGTACAGGTCCTTCTGCAGGTCGGTCACGCGCAGTTGCAGGTAATCCTGGGCCAGTGTGGCCTGGATCGCCAGGCGCGCCGCCGCCAGGCTGGCCGCACTGGCCTGGGCGCTGGCATCACCGGCTTCGGCGCCGCGTCGGATGCGGCCCCAGACATCGGCCTCCCACGAGGCATTGAGCCCCACCGTATAGGTGTCGGCCAGCCGTTGCACGCCGTTGCTGTTGGTCTGCCCGCGCGCGGCGCCGGCCTGCAGGCCGACGGTCGGCCACAGGCTGGCGCGGGCCAGTGCGGCGGTGGCCTGGGCCTGGCGATACTGGGCGGCGGCCTGCTGGATGGTCTGGTTGGCGGCGTTGGCCTGGGTGATCAGGTCATTGAGGATGGGATCGCCATAGGCTTGCCACCAGGGCTGGTGGTCGTCGACCTGGCGCGGCGTGGCCTGCTTCCAGGGGCCGGCTTCCTTGTAGGCCTGCGGCAGGTCGATGGCCGGGCGCACGTAGTCCGGGCCGACTGCACAACCGCCCAGCAGCGCGGCCAGCAACAGCACCGTCATTCCCTTCTTGGCGCGGAAGGGGGTTCGATTATTGGGATGAGTGAAATGACGGGTACTGACGCTGGCTGCGACGCGGCGAAACGGGACGACCATAGGGCTCACGGAGATGGCTTGCGGATGACGGACAGACCGACCCCGGCGCCCCTCAGCGCCCGTAACCGGCCCCTGCTTAGGGCGCTAATGTAAGCCTTGGCCCTCGACGTCAGGCTGACATCAAGATGACAATTCTGTCAGCCAGGGCGGGGACCGGTGTAGGCGGCGCGGGGACGGATCAGGCTACCGTCGCGCCCCTGTTCCAGCGCGTGGGCGATCCAGCCCAGCGAGCGGCCCAGCGCAAACAGGCCGAAGGCGCTGCCCGCAGGCAGACCCAGATGACGGCGCAGCGCCGCCAGGGCGAAATCGACCGAGGGGGCATGGCCGGTCAGTTCGCGCACGGTGGTGATGGCGAGCTGCCAGCGGGGATGGGCGTCGAGGAAGCCCGCCAGCAGGGCCTGAGCCCGTACATCGCCCTGCGGATAGAGATGGTGGCCGAAGCCAGGCAGGTCATCACCCCGTGCCAGCCGTTCGCGCAGGGCCTGGGCTGGATCGGCCGCTATCTCAAGCATTTCCAGCAGCGCCTCGACGCGGGCCGTGGTGCCGCCGTGCAGCGGGCCGCTCAGCGCCGCCAGCCCGCCCACGATGGACGCCTGCAGATTGGCGCCGGTGGAGGCAATGCAGCGGGCGGTGAAGCCGGAGGCATTCAGTTCGTGGTCCGCGCACAGCACCAGCGATCGCCTGACCAGATCGGCACCGACCGCATCCAGTTGCCAGGCCCGGGCGCACTGCAGGTGCAGGGGTTCAGTGGAGGGCCTGCTACCCAGCAGGCAGGCTGCCAGGCGGCGCACCAGCAGGCCGGCGCTGGCCAGTCGGCGGGCCGACGGCAATTGCCATTGCGCGCCGATGTCCTCGGCACAGGCCAGGGAGAACAAGGGCAGCAGTGTCTGTTCGGCGCGGCGTTCATGCCACTGCGCCGCCAGTGCATCAAATCCTGTGGGCAAGCAGGGCGCTGCCTGGTCGAAGGCCTCTTCCACAGTGCAGTCCCAGAGCAGGGCGGCGGCCTCTTCGACGCTGGCCTGCGTGCTGAACTCCACCGCATCCTGGCCGCGATAGTACAGGCGCCCATCTTCGATCAGCGTCAGCGCCGACTCCAATACCGGCAAGCCCCAGTCCAGCGCCGCCCGCGCCACTTCGCGTGGCTTGCGGCCACGGGTGCGGTTGACCGCCAGGCGCTCCACTTCGGCGGCCAGGTAACGGCTTTCCCTCGCTTCTTCCCCCGGATGGGCGTGCAGCAGGCCACGGCTGACGTAGGCATACAGGGTCTGGCGCGACACGCCCAGCAGGGCGGCGGCATCGGCGGAAGAAAGATAGGTGCTCACGGCAGGTCCAAATCGGTCGATAAGTTGATTAAATTAATCAATATTGACGATTAATTCAAGCGGAGTAAGCTGCAGGCATTCCCCCTTGCCCGACACCGACCTTACTTGAGGAGCCCACCATGACCCAGCCCGACCCCACACCCGCCTACGCCATGCTGGCCGAGATCTGGAGTGCCCTGGGCGGGCCGGCGGCCGCGCTGGAGACCGTCACCCTCAGTGGTGGGGGTGCCTTGCCCTCGGTCTTTGCCACCAGCGACCTGGCCCAGGCCTCGGTGGCGGCGGCCGGGATGGCGCTGGCGCAGTGGATCCACAGCGGGGGCGCGCCGCTGCCGCCGGTGCAATGCGACCGCCGTCTGGCCTTGATGTGGTTTGCGTCTTCGCTGAGGCCCCAGGGCTGGCAGGGGCCTTCATTGTGGGATGCGGTAGCCGGCGATTATCGCGGACGCGATGGCTGGATACGCCTGCATACCAACGCTGCTCACCATCGTGCGGCGGCGCTGGCAGTGCTGGGGCTGGATCCACTGCAGGCGAATCGCGAGGAGGTGGCCCGCGAGGTGGCGCGCTGGCACTGCGCCGAGCTGGAGGCGGCGGTGGTCGGCAACGGCGGTTGTGCCGCCGAGATGCGCAGCCAGGGCCAGTGGGCCGCGCATCCGCAGGGCATGGCGGTGGCCGGCGAACCGCTGGTGGCCAGCCATCTGGTCGACGCCGGCCCGGCCACGCCGCACCGCATTGACCCGTCCCGGCCCCTGGCGGGCGTGCGCGTGCTGGACCTGACGCGGGTTCTGGCCGGACCGACCGCCACACGCTGCCTGGCCGGCTTCGGCGCCGAGGTCCTGCGCATCGACCCGGCCCGCTGGAATGAGCCCGGCGTGGTGCCGGAAATGACCCTCGGCAAGCGCTGCGCCCATCTGGAGCTGGACCAGCCCCAGGACCGCGCCACCCTGGAAACCCTGCTGACCCAGGCCGATGTGCTGGTGCACGGTTATCGCGCCGATGCCCTGGAGCACCTGGGCCTGGGGCCGGCCCGGCGCCGCGCCCTGAACCCGGCCCTGGTGGATGTGGCACTGGACGCCTACGGCTGGAGCGGCCCCTGGGCCGGCCGGCGTGGCTTCGACAGCCTGGTGCAGATGAGTTGCGGCATTGCCGATGCCGGCATGCGCCAGCACGGCAGCGACAAACCGGTCCCGCTGCCGGTCCAGGCGCTCGATCACGCCACCGGCTACCTGCTGGCCGCGGCTGCCGTGCGCGGACTCACGCTGCGCCAGGCCAGCGGGCAGGGCAGCCAGTACCGCCTGTCGCTGGCCCGCACGGCCCATCTGCTGGCCGCCTATCCGGTGACGCAGGCGCATTCCGGCTTCGCTAGCGAAAGCCCGCAGGATCTGGATGCGCACCTGGAACAGACCTTCTGGGGCCCGGCGCAACGGCTGCGCGCGCCCTTGCAGGTGGCTGGTGCGCCCATGCACTGGAGCCTGCCGGCCGGGCCTTTGCGCTCGGCGCCGGCACGCTGGGGCTGAGTACGGCAGCTTGAGGTAGGATGTGCATCCTTGTCATAGGAGACCCACCATGCCCTCGACCGCCCGCAAGCTGCTGACCCAGAACAAGGGACTGCTGGCCTTCATCGCCCTGATGGTGGTGTTTCGCAGTGCCATCGCCGACTACAACGTCGTTCCCAGCGGCTCCATGCTGCCCACCGTGATGGTGGGCGACCGCATCCTGGTGGACAAGCTGGCCTACGACCTGCGCCTGCCGCTGACCCATATCAGCCTGCTGCGCCTGGGCGAGCCGCAGCGCGGCGACATCGTTACCGTTGATTCGCACCAGGCCGGGGAGCTGCTGCTCAAGCGCATCGTCGGCCTGCCCGGTGACGTGGTGGAACTGCGCGACAACGTGCTCACCATCAATGGCCAGGCGGCCAGCTACGGCCAGGCCCAGGTCAGGCCGGTGGCTGGCGACGGCGCGGATGATGCCGTCTACCGCGACGAGCGTATCGACGGCATGAACCATCTGGTGCGCCTGTCGGAATCGCATCCCAGCCTGCACAGCAGCTTTGGCCCGGTAGTGGTGCCGGCGGATCATTACATGATGCTGGGCGACAATCGCGACAACAGCATGGATTCGCGCTATTTCGGCTTCTTCGCCCGCAGCGAACTGATGGGGCGCACCAGCCGCATCGCTTTTTCGCTGGATGCGGACAAGGGCTACCGACCCCGGCTGGACCGCTTCGGCCGCCTGCTGGATCCGGTCGACATCCATCATCAAGAGCAATAACAGGCGCTGCTCCATTGTTGTCGTAAAAATCTGCGTTTTTTTGCTGTCAATTGCTCAAGTTGTCCAAAAGCATGCCGTTACCAGAAGCGGAAAACATGCAATTGCCATCTGGAGCACATCATTTCTCTCACCTTCATCTCCGATCCGGCCACCGGTCGCCGCAGGAATGCCGTCAGTCATGACGCCATCCTCGATGCCACGTATGTGATGCTCGAGGAGATCGGCTTCGACAAGCTCTCCCTGGAGGGCGTGGCGGCACGCGCTGGCGTGGGCAAGGCCACCATCTATCGCTGGTGGCCCAACAAGAGCGCCCTGGCCATGGAAGCGCTGCTGCGCGCGGTGGAACCGATGCCGGCCATCGGCGACAGCGGTTCGGCGCGGGAAGATATCGGCTTGCATATGTTGCAACTGTCCCAACTGTTGCGTGGCAAGTCCGGTCGTGTGGTGCGCGAGATGATTGCGCTGGCCCAGTTCGATGAAGAGAGCAAGCGCATCTTCAATGACAACTATCTTGAGCCGCGCCGCCTGGCGCTGGTCAATGTCCTGCGCCGCGGCGCCCAACGCGGTGAGTTCAGGGATGATGCCGACCTGAACCTGGTCTTCGATCTGCTGTATGCCCCCTTGCTGCAGCGCCTCCTGACCGGCAGTGCCGACATCGATGAACGCCAGATCCAGTCCCAACTGAAGCTGGTCCTGGGCAGCATCGCGCTGTCCCAACCCTTTTTAGCGACCAGTAAAATTTCGAGCCAACAAGCGTAAATTTTGTTGAGCAGTAGATAATTTGCACCTAGAATCCGAGACGAAACGTATCGTATTGGTTCTGGGAAACTGACTTTTTGTCTTTTGAAACAGGAGTGCTGGCTGTTTTAAGGGGCGTTTTTTGTAAAGAAAACGGCTCCAGCCTCCTTCCTCTCCGCCGCCGTGCGCGAGGGGAATTCTCATGGAAAATGCGAGCCGCCATCCTTTCCGATGGCTCGCTGCTTCCCCCGTGCCTGCCTTGGCAAGCGCTTCCCTGACCTTTACGTTGATCCGGACTTATATCACCGGCGGCTCCCTGTGGAGCTGCCGGATAACGGTTGCCGTTCCGCATTTGGGCGCCTTCGGGCGGCGGTGCGGCGACCCAGGGGCAGACAATACATGCAAGTGCAAGGGGGAAATATGCACGGCGAGTCGATGCAGCAATGCGCGGGCGCAGGCGGGGCCTGGCAGCGCGAGGGACACTGCCGACGACAACGCCAGCTGCGGCGCTGTTGCCTGGCAGGCGTGGTAGCCATTCCGGTGTTATTGGGTTTTCTCTGGCTGCAGTTCGCCGCAGCGCGCAGTGGCGGTGAACTGTTCTACGCCGATCAGGTGTGCGGTTGCCGTGACGTGCTGGCGCTGTGGGTGAGCGACTATGTGTGGACGCAGATGATCTGGTTGCCGGGCAACATGCTGTTCCTGCTGATCTGGATCGCGCTGGCGGTCAAGCTGTGGAGCAGCAAGCGGCGCATGTGCTGAAGGCAGCCCTGCTGGCTGCCTTTTCACCCTTTTCACCTTTTTCGCCCTGTTCACTCTTCTCAACCGTCGATATGCGCCACCAGCGGCAGGTGGTCCGAGGCCACCCGCGCCAGCGGCGTGCGATGTACGTTTACCTGCAGCAGGCGCTGGCGCGGGCTGATCCAGATACGATCCAGCGCGAACAGCGGCCAGCGTGAGGGAAAGGTGCGTGGCGCCGGTGCCGCCTCGAAATGCGACACCAGCCAGCGCAGCGTGCGTCCCCACATGAACCATTCGTTCACATCGCCCATCAGGATCACCGGCGCCTGATCAGTATCGAAAGCCTGGAGCAGGCGCTTGATCTGGTCACGCCGTTCAGCCGGCTTCAAGCCCAGATGGGTGGCGACCACCCGCAGCATGTGGCCGTGGCAATCGATATCGGCATCCAGCGCGCCGCGCGGTTCCCGGCTGCCGAAGGAGAGGTCCAGGCTCTGCTTGGCCAGGATGGGATAGCGGCTCAGCACCGCATTGCCATAGCGTCGTTGCGGGGTATCGATGGTCGCTCCTTCGACGGCGAAGAAACCGGTTTCCTCGCGCAGCAGCCCCAGCACATCAACCTGTTCCGTGCCGCCCAGCGGCACTTCCTGCAGGGCTAGCACGTCGGCATCGATTTCGCGCAGGACCTGGGCGATGCGCTGCGGCGAAAACACGCCATCCGTGCCGACCGCACCATGGACGTTGTAGGTGGCCACTGTCAGGGGCCAGGGGTTGAGATCGCGCAGCGGCACGTCGGCCGTGCGCACCAGTTCGGCGTCCGCTTGCCGCGTCGCTTCGTGCTGTCCCTGGCGGGGATGCACGGAGTCCGAGGTCCCCAAGGTGTCGATCCTCATCAAGCCTGGCGCGCCTCAATCGGATGATCGGCCTGAACGCGTGGCAGCGGCTCTTCGCGTCGCACGGGCTGGTCGGTCGTGGTCACCGCACCGGTGGTCTTGCCCATTGCATTGCGTGACGGCTTGCCCGGCTTCGTCTTCTTGTCGCGCGGCTTGAGCAGCTTCTGCAGACCGAAGGCCGTCAGCATCAAGGCAGCCGTCACGCCCGCCAGCACCAATACCGTCTGCAGGCTGGGATGACGGATCGCCTCGGCCAGGTTATGCGAGAACACCACCGTCAACACGATGCCCGGCACCATGCCGATCAGGGTGCCAAGCAGGTAATCGCGCAAGCCCAGATGGGAAGCACCGGCCACCACATTGACCACCGTGAAGGGTGCAATCGGCAGCAGGCGCACCACGGCCATGGCGGCGATGCCGCGCTGGGCAAAGCGTCGGCTCAGATTGTTGATGCGCGGGCCCAGCATGTCGCGCAGCGCGTCATGGCCCAGCCAGTGACCCAGGCCGAAGCCGAGCAGGGCGCTCAGACCCACCCCGGCCGTGGCGTACATGCCACCATTGACCGGCCCGAAGACCACCCCCGCCACTGCGATCAGCACCGTGATCGGCACCATCAGCATCCCTGCGACCACGAAGGCAGCAATGACGATGGCGGGTGTGAAGGGCATCTTGTCCACGCTGCGCGCCAGGGCGATGAGCGAACTCAGATTGATCCAGTCGCGCAGCGGCGTGAAGCGCCAAGCCAGTGCGAATACCACCAGTGCCACGGCCAACATGCCCAGCCCGATCATGCGGCGCGGCACCGGCTTGCGGGCGCTGCGCGGCACATAGGCGTCGACGATCTCGTCGGGGCTGACCGGGCGCTCTGGATCGAAGACAGCGTTGTCCTGGGTCAGGGCGTCCAGTTCGGGAATCAGGCGCGGGTCCATCGGTCGCAGCTCGCGCTGCTCTGGCTGGCGCAATTGTTCGATGGCCGCATGCAGGCCGGCCTGCTGGTCCATGGCTTGTTGCACGGCGGCCGGGGTCACGCCCAGGTGTTCGGCCAGCAGGCGATTGCGCATGAGCCCGATGGCCTCGGCGATCTCGCGCTGGCGCTGCGCATCGCCCTGGACTTCGATCGTGAGATTGCATTCGGTATCGAAGCCCATCGAACGATTGCTCATATTGGCCGAGCCGACCGAGAACAGGCGGTCATCCATGGCGAAGACCTTGCTGTGTACGTTCAGGCAGCAGCTTTCTTCCAGCCCCGGCAAGTGCGGGCAATACATCTGGTAGCGCGCTTCGGCGGACGGCTGCTGGCCTTCCAGCGCATTCTTGAGGCGATGGTGGATGCGCGCGCGCAGGGCGCCCATGGTGGCCTGTTCCAGCCAGCCGCTCTGGGTCTGCGGGGAAATGACGGCCACTTCCGGGCCATCCGTTTCGCGCAGGCGGGCGCCGATGGCCTCGGCCAGCACGTTGGAAGTGAAATACTGGTTTTCGAAGAACAGATGCTGGCGGGCGGCAGCAATCGCATCCAGATAGAGCTCCCGCACTTCGAACACGCCCGGCCGGTCTTCATAGGCCGGTTCGGTACGGGAGATGCCGATGCGCAGGTCGCGCAGATCCGGCTCGAAGCCATCAGGCCAGAGCTCGCTGGCAGATGCTTGCGATGGCTCCAGCCGGGGCGAGCGACCTTCAGCGCGTTCGGCATAGCCTGCCAGCGTCCAGCGGCGACGCGCCAGGTCGCCCAGGGCAAGCGCCACATCGCCATCGACCATGGCCTGGACATCGTGGAAGGGGGCGTAGGGCTTGTCGTCCGGATCGCGTCGCAGCGGGTTGTCGGGGGCATGTTCGGGGGTATCCCAGCGGCAGCGCGTCAGGTCCAGACCGCCGACGAAGGCCAACTGATCGTCGATGACCACGATCTTCTGGTGATGCGAGGCGCCCACCGGGTGACGGGCGTCGGTGCGGAAATGCAGGCGCTTGTTGCGGGGGCGACCGGGCTTCCTCGCCATCATCCATTCGCGCTCCAGCGCATAGAGCATGGCGTAGTCCCAGTTGAGCACGCGGATGTGCAGCGCGGGCTGCCGCTCCACCAGCGCATGCAGCAGGTCACCCAGCTGCTCCGGCAAGCCGTCGTCACTGCCCTGCGGAACGAGCACAGTGCGGCTGTCCAGATCCCAACCCAGGATGTACACGCTGTGGCGCGCCTTGACCAGCGCACGCCGCAAGGCGCTGAAATAGTCGGCTGCGTCAATGAGCAGCTTGAAGCGGTCGGCGTGCTCCAGCCGCCAGCAATTGCGGCCAGGCTGCAACAGGCCGGGAGTGGGATTGTCCTGCAGGGTGGGCGACGACATGGGGGCCTCCGGGTGCGCGGTCTTGTTCTTGTGATGGGTGTGGGTCTGGCTTGCCGCTCAGGGCTGGCCGACCGAGAGCGGATGCTCTTCGCCATCGGTCGAGGCTGGCCGCTTGCCGGCAGGCGCCTCATCCTGGCCCTGGTCCTGGCCTGCCTGTCGATGCTGGGGCCGCGGCTGCTGGGGGAGGGCGTGTGGCTTGCTCTTGTCCATGGCGCCTTCGCTGGCGCGGGTGGTGTCTTCGGGCAGGGGAATGGCTTGGCTCATGGGAGTCTCCTCATCATCGGATGCGATTGTTCATTTCACTGTGGTGGCTGGCCGTTGGAGGCGGTCAGCCCGCCATCCACGGGCATGTTCACGCCGGTCACGAAGGCCGCATCGGGGCTGGCCAGGAAGGTGATCACGGCGGCGATTTCCTGCGCCTCGGCGCCACGGCCCAGGGGAATGCGCTCGGCAAACTTCTCCTGCAGGACCGGGTCGTCTTCCATATCGGCCGTCATCGCGGTGTGCGTGAAGCTGGGGCAGACCGAATTGACGCGCACGCCCTTGCGGCCGAAGTCCATCGCCATGGCGCGGGTCAGGTTGACCACGGCGCCCTTGGAGGTGTTGTAGGCCGACAGATTCCAGTCCGCCCCCAGGCCCGAAACCGAGGCTACGTTGACGATGCAGCCGCGCGTCTTCTGCAGGTGCGGCATGGCTTCACGCGCGCCATAGAAGACGCCGTTCACATTGGTGGCCTGGACGCGGTGCCAGTCTTCCGGGCTGACTTCGGTGACGTTGCCTTCGGCAAAGATGCCGGCATCGCTGACCAGCACATCCAGACGGCCGAAGCGCTCGATGGCGAAGGCCACCATTTCGCGCACGTCTTCGTGGCGGGAAACGTCGGTTTCGCGGGCCGCCGTGCGCTCCGACGGCAGCGAATCGAAGACCTTGGTCAGGGCCGCCGCATTGCGGTCGGCCAGCAAGACCCGGGCACCTTCATCGGAAAACCGCCGCGCAGTGGCCTCGCCGATGCCGGAAGCCGCGCCGGTGACGATGACGACCTTGTCCTTGAAACGCTGCAGATGGGAAGGGTTCAGTGGATGCATGCGGACTCCTTTGCAAATCGGAGGAAATAAAGAAGAAATGGTGGATGGCAGGCAGCCTGAACACCAGGAAGACCAGGGTAGAACCAGGATGCCAATGCCTGACGATAGCCAACGATAGGCCATGGCCCGCCATCGGAACATCGGACAGCTCCCCAAGCTGCTGTAGGAAGACGCTGTCTCAGCCCGTGTCGAGGGCGCGCGCGTCCTGCCGCTTGAGACCGGCTTTCTCATTGGCCGCCGCGGCCCGAATGCGAGCTATTTCCTGCGCCGCTGTCACAAACGGATTGTCACGTAGCAGTAATACTTCAATGCAACAATGCGCCCCGCATCCAGACCGGTCGCTCATTTGTTCATATTCCAGGGACGAATGTGAAACAAATGACAACACCGGTTCACCGCCATCTCAAGGGGAATTCCATGACCATCCGCATGCGTATCACGCTCCTGGTGATACTTACCTTCGTCGCCATTGCCGGCATTGGTGGCTACGCGATGTACCAGTCGCGCAGCAGCGCCGTCGAGGTCCGTTCCGTCACCGAAGGCGTGATGCCCAGCGTGCTGGCCTCGTCCGACCTGATGGGGCAGTTGAAGGACGTACAGTTGGCGGCCATGGTGATGGTCACCGAGAGCGATACCCAGCTGGTCGCGCAAGAAAATGACAAGCTGGCCGAAAAGAAGGCCGTGCTGGAACAGGCCCTGGCAGCCCAGGCCAAGCAGGCTGAAGGCGTGGCCCAGCGTGGCCTGATCGAGCAGGCCAGGGAAAGCCTGGACAACTACTTCGGCGCCATCGACACCACCGCCAAGTTCAAGCTGGCCGGCAAGAACGAGATCGCCCAGGCGCAGTTCTTCGGCGGCGTGATGCAGTACCAGAGCGAACTGGAAGGCATCGTCAACACCCTTCGCATCGAAAAGAACCGCTTCAAGGACAATGCCATTGCCTCGCTCAACGGCAAGCTGGCCCAGACCACCACCACCATCAGCGTGGTCACGGTGATGGCCGTGCTGCTGCTAGGGGGCATCGGTTTCCTGCTGTATCGCCAGATCACCGGCCCCATCAGCCGCATGGCGGCGATGATGGGCGAGATCGCCACCAGCCAGGATTTCACCCGTCGTCTGCCGGTGCAGCGCATGGATGAGGTGGGGCATTCCATCGTCGCCTTCAACGGCATGGTCGAGAAAATCGAAGAAGCCTCGGCCCAGGTGCGCCAGAAGACCGCCGACATGCAGGCCATGCTGCAGAACATCCCGCAGGGCATTCTCACCATCGTCGACGGCAACCGTATCCACCCGGAGTACTCGGCCTTCCTCGAAACCGTCTTCGAGACCACCGACATCGCCGGCCGCGACGTGATGGAACTGGTCTTTGCCAACACCAACCTGGGCGCCGATACGCTGTCGCAGATCGAAGCCATTGGCGGCGCCTGCATCGGTGAAGACGTCATGAACTTCGAGTTCAACGAACATCTGATGGTGGGCGAGATCGAAAAGACCATGGCCGACGGCAGCAAGAAGATCCTGGACCTGTCCTGGTCGCCCATCACCGACGAGAGCGATACGGTGATCCGCCTGATGCTGTGCGTGCGTGACGTGACCGAGCTGCGCCAGCTGGCGGCGGAAGCCAACGAACAGAAGCGCGAACTGGAAATGATCGGCGAGATCCTGGCGGTAGCTGCGCCCAAGTTCGCCGAGTTCATCGGCAGCGCGCGCCGCTTCCTGGACGAGAACGAGCAGATCGTGCACCAGAACCCGGAAGCGACCGCCTTCGCCATCGCCAAGCTGTTCCGCAACATGCACACCATCAAGGGCAATGGCCGCACCTATGGCCTGCTGCACCTGGCCAACGTGGTGCACCACGCCGAACAGCACTACGACGACCTGCGCCACCCGGCCAGCGGCGCCGTGTGGAACCAGCAGGAACTGCTGCAGCAACTGGCCCAGGTGCGCGAGTTCATCGACCGCTATGCCCGCATCAATGAGGTGACCCTGGGTCGTGGCAGCAGCACCGCCAGCGCTGGCGAACAGGTGCTGCCGGGTTACGAGCGGCAGGTCCTGACCATCGACCGCAAGCACATCCAGGAAAGCCTGCAGCGCCTGGAAAACGTCAACACCGCCAACCTGCACGAACTGGTGGCCGTGCGTAACGACGTGCGCCGTACCCTGCGCCTGCTGGGTACCGAGACCATCGCCGACGTGCTGGCCCCGATCACCGATTCGCTGCCTGCGCTGGCGGCCGACCTGGACAAGGCGGCACCGGTCGTGGACATCGAGGACAACGGTTACGTGGTCCATAGTTTTGCCGCACCGCTGCTGCAGAACGTGTTCATGCACCTGATCCGCAATGCCATGGATCACGGCCTGGAAGGGCGCCAGGAGCGGGCCGCCAAGGGCAAGCCCGAGACCGGCACCATCAAGCTGGAGACGGGTGTGATGGACGACATGTTCCAGCTGGCGCTATCCGACGACGGCCGTGGTCTGGCGCTGGAAAAGGTGCGCCAGATCGGCATCGAAAAGCAGCTCATCACCGTGGATCAGGCCATGTCGGATGCCGAGATCGCCCGCCTGATCCTGCAACCGGGCTTCTCCACCCGCAGCGAAGTGACCGACGTTTCAGGTCGTGGCGTGGGCATGGATGCGGTGCTGGACTTTGTCACCCGCGAACATGGGCAGATCGAGATCCGCTTTGCCGATACCAACGAAGGCGCCGCCTTCCGCCCCTTCCAGATCATCGTGATGCTGCCCGAGAGCGTGGCGGTGGAAGTGGATGGCGTCGACGTGCCTTACCCGGTGGCCGGCCAGGAGGCGACGGTGCCGGTCGCGCTGCCGCCGCAGGACGGCAATCCCCAGGTGGCCTGAGGGCCGACCGACATCGGGCACCCAAGCAAGAGAAGCAAACGCGGAAGCAAAAAACGGATGAGCATGTTCAATTCGATCCTCCTGGTGGCGCTGGGCGCCGCCCTGGCCGGCCTGCCGATGACCTGGTTGTGGCTACGGCAGAAGCGTCGCGCCGGGCAGTTGTTCGATGCCGGGCAGCTGGAGCAGGCCCGCGACCAGGCATTGGCGACCCTGGCACAGCAGCAAGAGCAGTGGGCCGCCCATCAGCGGCAACTGGAACAGCAGCAACTGGCCGCCGAGCGCCACATGGCCGAGATGCGTCACGAGAGCGAGGCCATGCTGGCCCGCCTCAACCAGCAGCAAACCGACAGCCTCTCGCGCGTGATGCAGAACTGCGACGCCTCCCAGGACACCATCGGCAAGCTGCTGGGCCTGGTGCGGACCTTCGAGCGCTGGCACGACGACATGAACGAACTCATCACCCACAATCGCGACATGCACCGCATGAACGACGAGTTCGCCCTGATCGTGAACCAGGTCATCATCGTGGCCCTGAATGCTTCCATCGAGGCCGCTCGTGCCGGCGTGCACGGGCGCGGCTTCGCCGTGGTGGCGCAGGAGGTGCGCGACCTGGCGCAGCGGGCCGAGAAACTCTCCAAGAGCTACCGCGCCAACCTGTACCAGAACGACCTGATCACCACTACCACCTTCCAGGACCTGCAGGCCGGCGGCAAGATGATCATGGGCGCCGTCATCGGGCTGGACCTGATCAACAGGAAGACCAGGGAAACCCTGGCCGAGGCGGCATGAGCGCCCACGACATGGACGAGCTGCAGGCCGTGGCCCAGAGCATCGCTGACGAGCGCATCAGCGCCAGCGCCCGCGACGGCTTCGACACCCTGTTGCAGCAAGCCCTGCGCGGCAGCCTGGTGCCCTCGGGCGCCGAGGCGGTGATCACCGCCGTCGAGGTGGACGATCTGGCGGAAAAGAAGATGGTGGTGCTCACCATTTCCTCCTACCTGTTCCGCCTGATGGTGATGTTCCATTTCACGCCGGACGCCGCCACCAAGGGCCACTTTGCGCGGCTCGCGGGTGACGGTGCGGCTGAGGTGGGGGCAGGGGGCGAGCAGGCCTTCATGGACGCGCTGGCCGAGTGCGGCAACCTGTGCTGCGGCATCTTCAACCGCGAGCTGGGGCGCTTCTTCCCGCACCTGGGCATGTCCACGCCCAATGTCATCGACACCCAGTGCCTGCACTACCTGCACAAGCTCAGGCACGCCCATGTGCGCCACTTCGCTATCGACATCGACCCGTCGCCCCGGCTGCATGTCTCGCTCTGCGTATCGGCCTATGACCGGCTGGACTTTGCCGTGTCGGCCGAAGAGCAGGCAGACACCACCGGCGAACTCGAACTGTTCTAGACCGCCATCAACGATCCGGGGAACCCACACCATCATGCAAGCCAGCGCCAGCCTCGACAACACCATCACCAGCAAGGTCCTGGTCCTGGACCGTGACGCCGACTGCTACGACACCATCAAGTCCTTTTGCGAACGGCATCAGCTGGTCGGCCTGAAGGCGCATGAAGAACACGTCATGGCGGTCTTGCGCAGCAATGTCGACCTGGGCGGCATCATGCTCTCGGAGAGCCTGGCCGGTCTGGGCGAGGGCGGTCGCGGCCTGGCCCGCCGCATTCGCGAGGTGCGCCCGGAGTTGCCGATCTTCCTGCGCCGCCGCCGTGAGAGCGCCGACACGCCATTGGCCGAGCGCGACAGCGAACTCTTCAGCGCCGTCTACCGCATCGACGACATCGAAGCCCTGGCCCCCGCCGTGGCGGCCTCCATCTTCAGCCAGCGCTACCCCAATGCCCTGGTGCGGGGTATCGCCGAAATCAGCCGCATGGTGCTGGAGAGCCAGTTCCCCGGCATGCAGGTGGAGATCGACCAGCCCTATCTGGTGCGTGACCGCATCATCTTCGGTGAAGTCTTCACCCTGATCCCGCTGGAGAGCAGCTGGTGCCGTGGCTACATGATGCTGCAGGCCGAGCAGAAGACCCTGCAGGCGCTGGCACCGGAAGCGGCTGATGATTTCCGCCATCTCAACAATGCCCTGGGCGAACTGACCAACCTGATCTGGGGCTGGTTCAAGAACCGCTTCATCAACCAGAGTCAGCCCATCCAGCAGTTGAGCCAGGTGCCCATCATCATCAACCACCAGCATCGCTACATCTCCTTCGGCTCGGACGATGCGCAGCTGTGCTTCAAGTACGTGCTGCGCCGGGACGACGGCGTGCCGCTGGTGCTGCTGCAGCGCTTCATCTTCAACCTGTCCTGGTCGCCCGAGGATTTCCGCGAGAACCAGACCTCGGTGGAGGAACTGTTCGAATCGGGCGAGCTGGAACTGTTCTGACCTGGCTGCCCGCGGCGAAGATTGCAGCCCCCCATTTCCCTCATCCCCTCATTGAAACAATCCTAGTGAAAGAGAATTCAACATGGCACAAATCCTGGTAGTGGACGATTCGAGCACCGTGCGCGCCGAAGTCGGCGACTTCCTCAAGAAGAACGGTCTGGACGTGGCGCTGGCCGTGGACGGCCGCGACGGCCTGAACAAGCTCAAGGGCGACCCGGCCATCAAGCTGGTGGTCTCCGACGTGAACATGCCCAACATGGACGGCCTGACCATGGCCGAGAAGATCCGCAGCGAACTGGGCAATGCCAGCGTGAACATCATCATGCTCACCACCGAGAACTCGCCCATCATGAAGGAGCGCGGCAAGGCCGCCGGCATCAAGGGCTGGATCGTCAAACCCTTCAAGGGGGAGGCGGTGCTGCCGACTTTCAAGAAGCTGGTGGGGGCATAACTTGTTCCTGCATCGCTGAAGTCCCCTGCGAGTCACCACTGATAATTCGGCCTGCAATGCAGGCCGAATTGTTTTTGACAGACCCGGTTCCAATTAAATGTAGCTACAAATAACTCTTGTCGAAGGAGATTATATGTAGCTACAATAATTGATGGAAATCCTGTTCGATCCTCATAAAGACGCCATCAACAAAAACAAACATGGCGTTTCGCTCGCAGAAGCCGCGGCTATCGAATGGGAGAGTGCCTTGATCACGCTTGATGACAGAATCGACTACGGCGAACAGCGGGAAATCGCGATCGCCTACATCGGTCTGCGACTTCACGTGGTGGTCTATGTGCAACGCGCGTTTGCCAGGAGGATCATCAGTCTGCGCAAAGCGAACAAAAGGGAGATTGATCGATATGCCGAAGCTTAAACAGGGAACCATCCTGCCCACCCCCGCGGAAGACGCGCAGATCACCGCTGCGGCGCTGTCCGATCCCGATGCACAGCCGTTGAGTCCGGCCCAACTGGCTGCGTTGCGGCCTGCACGGGGACGCGGCAGGCCCGCAGGTAGCGGCTCCAAGGTGCAGGTCACAATGCGTTTCGACGTCGATATCGTCGAAGCCTTCAAGCGCGGCGGCGATGGTTGGCAAAGCCGCATGAACGGTGCCCTGCGCGAATGGCTGACACAACACCAATGATCATGGACGGTGATTGATGGCGCGACCGCGTCTGCCTTCACTGCTCATGTAGCTTCACTGCTCTTCCAGTACCAGCTCAAAGCAGATCAACACCGGATTGCAGCCCCGCGCCAGCACCCCTTCACAGACCTGGCCTTGCGGATTGACGAGGCCGATATCCAGGCGGCCGATGCCATCCCGCACTTCCCCAGCACGGATCAGGATTTCCGTGGCGCGGTCATCCAGTACGCGGCCGTCCTCGAACTCGGCGCCGATGATGCTGCCCACGCTACCGCGCACGATGGCGTTGCGCATGTCGTGGGCGGCGCAGGCCTGCTCAACGGCCAGGGTCAGGTCCTGGTCGGGCCGGATGCGGGCCAGCACCACGCGCTTGCCGGTGGCGACGACGGCCTGGTCCGATAGGCGGGTGGGGTAGAAGAGGGTGAAATTGGTTTCCGGATCGTAGCGCGTGGCCATGGTGGCGTCGTGCAAACCCCAGGCCTGGGCCGGTGCGGTTTGGCCGACGATGGTCTTTTCCATCATCAGGTGGCCGCCCTGGCGCTGGCCATCGCGACCACGCCAGATGGCGTGGCAATGCACGAAGGGCTCGCCGTCCTTGCGCCCATAGGTGGCGCAGGCGTATTCGATGACGGTGCCTTCTTCCATCGCATGCGGCGCGCTGTAGAAGGCGGCATGCTGGTCGTCCACCGCCAGCGCGGGCATGAGGAAGTGCAGCGCGGCGATCTTCAGATTGGAAAAGCGCACGGTACCGCCATCGAGCCCGGCGCGCGAGAGCGGGATGCTGATCGCGTCGCGCAGGCTCAGGCCCGCCTCCAGGGTGAAATCAAGCTGCATGGCCTGGCCTTCCAGGCTGACGATGCGTTCGGGTTCAGGCGGGCCGGGATGGCGGACGGTACGGGCGAAGGCTTGCGGGGTGGGCATGCGGTCTCCTGGGTAAGGTGTCAGGGCGCGGCTTTGGTGGGCCGTCGGATAGCCGGTTCGTAGGCGGCTGGTGTGGTGAATTATCCTGCGTTCTGCGTGGGATTGCTGGTGAATGTTTTTAACCGGAAGGTGTTTCACTGGGCGAGATGTTCAATTGCTCAGTAGTGGAAGTGACGAGAATTTCTTCCTGAAGTCAGCTTTATCTGCCCAGAAGTCGCAGCGCGGCTATATTTGGCCTTGATGAGACAACTCTCCAGAACATGACGAGGCGACATGAAGGGCGCTAACAATATTCAAATGATCCGGACTCCACGTTACGGCGGGGGGGGGAATCGGATTCCCAATGAAGTAGTGGGTGCGACCATGGACGGCTTGACGCCGATACAGGCATGGCGCGAGCATCTGGGGCTGACACAGGCGGTCGTCGCGCAACGCCTCGGGATTAGCCAGGCGCTCTATGCAAAATATGAGAAGAGCCCGAGGCCGAGAACATCTACGATTTCAAGGATTGCAGTCGCGTTGGGTATCTCCAAGGAACAATTGGACTTCTGAGAGGCAATTGGCAATCCTGCCTTGACGCTAGCGCATCATGCTTGCTAGTCTCCGCCATCCCATCGCACATGGGATCGAGTTTGGCGACTCGAACACACCCGCGACATTCAACAATCCTTCTTACCGGAGAAACCATGTCCGACAAGTGTTCGCACGTCCCTGACTCGTCCCCGATCTTTCGTTCGTTCTCCTGGCATCGCGCCGATACGCCCCCGTCGCATCAGAAAACCCTGGCTGACTATTCACTGGATATAGGTGGCGGCGTCTCCACCTTGCTTTCCTTGATCGCATTCAGCGACGCGGAGGCTATCGATGGCAAGCCCTTGCTGTCAGTGGTTGACAGGGAAGTCTTGCTGCGCCTGGCGATCACCGCCTGCAAAATGCTGGCCAAGGTGGCCGAAGGCCATATCGACGCCGCTAATGCCGTAGAAGCGCAATAACCCCGCATCCAAGGGGGCAGCACTCCGTTGCCCCCTCACCAATACTTGCAATGCAGTCTCGCCGATCAGCCTTCGTTGCTCGGCTCAGCCGATTTCTTCGCCTTGTAGGCCCTGACTTCTCCGATCTTCAATCCCCTGGGCAGCAGGCCATGCTTGGCCCAGCCCACCCGTTGCGCGTGGTAGATGCCGGTATGGCCGGAAAACAGGTAAGCGACCACGCAGGCCAGCGCCGCAAACGGGCCGATTTCCGGGCCGAACAATTCGATGGCCATGATGGTGGAGGCAATCGGCGTATTGGCCGCACCCGCGAAGACGGCCACAAAGCCGATGCCGGCCAGCATCGAGAAGGGCAGGTGCAGCAGCGGTGCCAGGGCATTGCCGAGGGTGGCGCCGATGTAGAACAGGGGCGTGACTTCGCCGCCCTTGAAGCCGCTGCCCAGCGAGGTGACGGTGAAGACCATCTTGCCCAGGAAATCCCAAGGTGCCAGCGGCTGCTGGAAGGCTTCCACGATCACCGGAATGCCCAGGCCGATGTAGCGATCGGTGCCGATGGCCCATACCCCCAGCGCCACGACCAGCCCACCGACGAAGGGGCGCAGCGGCGCATAGGCAATGCGGCTTTTCATGAAGGCTGACAGGCGATGCGTGCTGTTGGCAAAGACCATACCGATCAGGCCGAACACCACGCCAGCAGCGATCACGGCGGCTACGCTCCATAAGGCGACGGGGGCGCTGCCGCTCATGAGGTAGTGGGTGTGATGCACGCCCCAGGCCAGGCCGACCTGGTCGGCGGCGATGGCGGCGATGAAGCAGGGCAGGATGGCGTCATAACGCATGCGGCCGATGGCCAGCACTTCCAGCCCGAAGATGGCGCCGGCCATCGGGGTGCCGAAGACGGAAGCGAAGCCGGCGCTGATGCCGGCCATGAGCAGGATACGGCGATCTTCGGTGCGCAGGCGCAGCAGGTGGGTGAGCTGGTCGGCCAGCGCGCCACCCATCTGCACGGCGGTTCCTTCGCGCCCGACGGAGGCGCCGAAGAGGTGCGACATCACGGTACCGAACAGCACCAGTGGCGCCATGCGCAGGGGGATCACCTTCTTGGGGTCGTGGATTTCATCGATGAGCAGGTTGTTGCCGGCTTCGACCGGCTTGCCGGTGTGCAGATAGAGCCAGCCCACGATAAAGCCACCCAGGGGCAGCAGCCAGATGATCCAGGGATGACCCTGGCGCCATTGCGTGGCGTACTCCAGCGAGAACAGGAAGAAGGCGGAGGCCGAGCCTGCCAGTACGGCGATCAGGCAGGCGATCAGGCACCATTTGACGATGTAGGGCAGCAGATAGAGCTGTTCGGGGTATTTGTAATGTTTCATGTTGCCAGGATTATAGTGAACCAGCCTGGAAACACGGAGCGCAGGAAGCGCATGAAAGATGAAGGTGCGCGCCTACAGCCCTGGGTCGCCAGGTCACTGTAGGCATCATCAGCCCCAACATGATGTTGGTGGCGGTTTGAGGAGGAATGCCATCTCCTTGACGCCGATGGTAACAAGTTTGCGTCAGATCGACAACATAATGTCTATCGGGGTTGATGTTTCGCGATCCTTATCGCTCAATCCGGGCCTTATAGCGGGTCTGGCACCAGTTCCGGGATGCCGACCACCACCGTCCACGGTTGCACTTGCCAGCGCGTGACCAGGCCCTGGGTGACATAGGGATCGGCGGCGGCGAATTTTTCGGCATGTCCGGCCGCACCCTGGAACAGCAACAGGCCGCTGGACGGGGGATTGCCGACAGCGCCGCCGGCCAGCATTTCGCCGCGGGCCACGGCTTGCCGGCATAGGTCCAGGTGGGCGGGGCGCAGGGCGGTGCGGCGTTCCAGATAGTCGCCGACGAATTCATAGCTGAGCAGGTAAAGCATGATGGGGCTCCGGTCTGCGTGGAAAAGGTGGATAGCATCGCTGAAGTAGCCTGCACTTGGCAAACATTTAAGCTGCAGGAACGTATCGGCGAATTGCCCTTCAAACGCCTGACCACCGCGACCAGTGCGGTCGTGGCCATGACCAATAACAGGGGAGCACCGGTGAAAACCTTTCATTGCGACAATTGTGGAATGCAGGTCTTTTTTGAGAACACGGTCTGCGGGAATTGCGGCTGGATGCTGGGTTATCAGCCGCAATTGCAGGCCATTGCCAGCTTTTCGCCGCTGGAGCCGGCACAGCCGGTGGATGGCGAGGTGGCAGCGGAGGCAGCGGAGGTGGTGGGCGAACCTGGCCCCGGGCGCTGGCGCAGCGTCAGGCCGGAGAACGAAGGGCGGGTCTTCAAGCAGTGCTTGAACTACTGGCGTGAAAATATCTGCAACTGGATGCTGGACGAGCGCGAGCCCCACGAGTTGTGCGCCTCATGCCGCCTGACGCGGGTGATCCCCAATCTGGAGGAGGGCAATAATCGCGTGCTCTGGAGCCGGCTGGAAACGGCCAAGCGGCGCCTGCTGCATTCGCTGTGGACCTTGCAGTTGCAGCCGGTGCCGAAGATGGAGGATGAGGAGGCCGGGCTGGCCTTCGAGTTCATGCAGGATCTGCCGCACGGTGAACGGGTGCTGACGGGGCATGCCGACGGTGTCATCACCATCAACATCGCCGAGGCCGATCCCGCCTATCGGGAGCAGGCGCGGGAGCAGATGGCCGAGCCTTACCGCACGCTGCTGGGGCATTTCCGGCATGAGAGTGGTCACTATTATTTCGACCGGCTGGTTGCGCCTACGGAGTGGTTGGCGCCGTTCCGGGAGCTGTTCGGTGACGAGCGTCAGGACTATGGCGAGGCGTTGAAAACGCATTACGAGAACGGTCCGCGCGCGGACTGGGATCAACATTTCGTCAGCGCCTACGCCAGTAGCCATCCCTGGGAGGACTGGGCCGAGACCTGGGCGCATTATCTTCACATGTTCGATACCCTGGAGACGGCCTATGCCTGCGGCGTGCAGCTGAGGCCGCGTCATGAGGGCGAGCAGAAGCTGGTGATCAAGGCGCCGCCAGTGGCGGCGGGCTCGTTCGACGAACTGGCGCGGGAGTGGTTTGCGCTGACCTATGTGCTCAACAGTCTGAACCGCAGCATCGGAATGCCGGATTCCTATCCCTTCACCTTGACCACGCCAGTATTGGAAAAGCTGCGCTTCGTTCATGAGGTCGTCAATGGGAAGCGGAAGGTGGGCATGGCTGCGGCGCAGGAGCAGGCGGCATAGTGCATTGCCATGCGGCCTTCGGGTGCGCAGCCATAAAAAAACCCGGAAGCAGCTTCCGGGTTTTTCTTTGGGCGGGCCGCTGCTGCGGCCTGACCCTATGGTTCAGTCCTCCCTGGCTTCGAGTGCACGGTTCAGGCTCAGCGCAGCCAGCGAGCCTACGGCGCCGGAGAGCAGGTAGAAGCTCACGTAGGCCATGCCGAAGTGGGCCGACAACCCCAACGCCACCAGCGGTGCGAAACCGGCGCCGACCAGCCAGGCGAGATCAGAAGTCAAGGCCGCGCCGGTATAGCGATAGCGGGCCTTGAAGTTGGCGGTCACCGCGCCGGCTGCCTGGCCGTAGGACAATCCCAGCAGGGCAAAGCCGATCAGGATGAAGGTGTTCTGGCCCGATTCGCCGCCATTCATCAGGCTCGGGACGAAGGCGGAGAGGATGGCGATCAGCAAGGCCATGGAACCGAGCGTGTTGCGGCGGCCGAAGCGGTCAGCGACCAGGCCCGACACCACGATGCCCACCGCCATGATGAGGCCGCCCCAGATCTGGATGACCAGGAAATCGGCGGCTTCACGCAGCGAATACAGCTTGATCCACGACAGCGGAAACACCGTCACCAGGTGGAACAGGGCATAGCTGGCCAGCGCGGCCAGGGCGCCGATGATGATGTTGCGGCCCTGGGTGGTGGCCAGCTCTACCACGCCGGCCGGTTCCAGCTCGCGTTCATCAAGCAGCTTGGCGTATTCCGGCGTCGAGACCAGGCGCAGGCGTGAGAACAGGGCGACCACGTTGATGGCGAAGGCGACGTAGAACGGATAACGCCAGCCCCATTCGAGGAAATCGGCCGTGGTCAGGCTGGAGAGCATGTAGGCGAACAGGCTGGCTGCCACGACGAAGCCCAGCGGCGCGCCAAGTTGGCCCAGTGCGGCGTACCAGCCACGCTTGTGCTCCGGAGCGTTCATCGCCAGCAACGAAGGCAGGCCATCCCATGCGCCACCCAACGCCAGGCCTTGACCAACTCGTAAAAGCGAGAGCAAGATGATCGCCCAGACGCCAATGTGATCAAAAGTTGGTAACAAGGCAATGCCCGCAGTCGAAAAGCCGAGCATGAACAACGCCAGCGTCAGTTTCACCTCTCGGCCGTAGTGCTTTTGAATCGCCATGAAGATCGTGGTCCCGATGGGGCGGGCCAGGAAGGCGAAGGAGAAGATCACGAAGGAGTAGAGCGTGCCTTCCAGTTTCGGATCGTTGGGGAAGAACAGGGTCGGGAACACCAGCACCGAAGCCAGCGCATAGACGAAGAAATCGAAGTATTCGGACGCTCGTCCGATGACCACGCCGACGGCGATTTCACCGGGTTCGATCCTGGCGTGGTCGTGGGAAGTGGAAGGTTGGTCCGATTGCGGTCTGAATTCACCCGAACCTTGACTGTTGTGGATGCTGGTGCTTGCCATGGCTTTGTCTCCCACTGTTAGAGGTTTAGTCGCAGTACGTACTACTAATCCCAACCTGGCAGGTGGCAGCTGACAGGGTGGGACAAAACGTCCAATCGCCAACACACTTTATTGGCGTTACATTACCACGCTCTGATACATACGACTGGAATTTTCCTTCATGGTTTCTCAAATCCTTCGTCGCGGATCGCTCCTGCTTCCTGCGCTTTTGTTGGCTGGGTGCAACACCGTCGTGATGAATCCTTCCGGCGACATCGCTAACCAGCAAGCGCGCCTGATCGTCATCTCGACCGCCTTGATGTTGCTCATCATCGTTCCGGTGATCATCCTGACGCTGCTGTTCGCATGGCGTTATCGCAAGAGCAACACTTCTGCTCCCTACGAGCCGGACTGGGATCACTCGACCCGTCTGGAGCTGGTCATCTGGGGTGCACCCCTGCTGATCATCATCGCCCTGGGCCTGTTGACCTGGATCACCACCCACACCCTGGACCCGTACCGTCCGCTCTCGCGTATCGACGCCGAGCGTCCGCTGGCTCCGCAGGTCAAGCCGCTGGTGGTGGAAGTGGTGGCGCTGGACTGGAAGTGGCTGTTCATCTATCCGGAACAAGGCATCGCTACTGTCAATGAGTTGGCCGCGCCGGTGGATGTTCCCATCCAGTTCAAGATTACTGCGTCCAATGTGATGAATTCCTTCTACATCCCTGCATTGGCCGGCCAGATCTACGCCATGCCGAGCATGGAAACCAAGCTGCACGCGGTCATCAACAAGGCCGGCGAGTACGACGGTTTCTCCGCCAACTACAGCGGCGCCGGCTTCTCGCACATGCGCTTCAAGTTCCACGGCCTGGACCAGGCTGGCTTCGACGCCTGGGTGCAGAAGGCCAAGGCTGACTCCAGCAAGCTGGACCGTGCCGAGTACCTGAAACTGGAACAGCCCAGCGAGCGCGATCCTGCCCGCCTGATCGGCAGCGTCGAGCCGAACCTGTTCCACGCCATCGTGAACCGCTGCGTGGCTGCCAACACGGTTTGCATGGACAAGATGATGGCCACCGACCTGAACGTGAAACCGGGCCAGCAAAAGGCTGAATGATTTCCTAGCCTGGTAGCCGTATCAGCGCAGCAGAACACCGCTGCGCCCCAATTTCCTTTTTCCCCGGGAAGTAAAGATGTCTGACAATTTTGACCTGATAAAGCTGATCTTCGGTCGCCTCAGTCTGGAAGCGATTCCATACCATGAGCCGATCCTGATCGGTACCTTCGCCATGGTGGCGCTGGGCGGCATAGTGGTACTTGGCCTGCTCACCAAATATCGCCTGTGGGGCATGCTGTGGCGCGACTGGTTCACCAGTATCGACCACAAGCGCATCGGCATCATGTACATCGTGCTGGCCATCGTCATGCTGCTGCGTGGCTTTGCCGATGCGGTGATGATGCGCGCACAGCAGGCCATCGCCTTCGGCGACAACGCCGGCTTCCTGCCGCCGCACCACTATGACCAGGTGTTCACCGCCCACGGCGTGATCATGATCTTCTTCGTGGCCATGCCCCTGGTGACCGGTCTGATGAACTACGTCGTGCCCCTGCAGATCGGTGCGCGCGACGTGGCCTTCCCGTTCCTGAACAACTTCAGCTTCTGGATGACCACCTTCGGCGCACTGCTGGTGATGGCCTCGCTGTTCGTGGGCGAATTCGCCCGCACCGGCTGGCTGGCCTACCCGCCGCTGTCGGGCATCCTGTACAGCCCTGACGTGGGGGTGGACTACTACATCTGGGCCTTGCAGGTGGCCGGGGTAGGGACACTACTTTCCGGCATCAACCTGGTGGTGACCATCGTCAAGATGCGCGCCCCGGGCATGAACATGATGAAGATGCCGGTCTTCACCTGGACCTCGCTCTGTACCAACGTCTTGATCGTGGCCGCCTTCCCGGTGCTGACCGCCGTGCTGGCCATGCTGTCGCTGGACCGCGTCTTCGGCACCAACTTCTTCACCAACGACATGGGCGGCAACGCCATGATGTACGTGAACCTGATCTGGATCTGGGGTCACCCCGAGGTCTACATCCTGGTGCTGCCGGCCTTCGGCGTGTTCTCTGAAATCGTCTCGACCTTCAGCGGCAAGCGTCTGTTCGGCTACACCTCCATGGTCTATGCGACCGTGGTGATCACCATCCTGTCCTACCTGGTGTGGCTGCACCACTTCTTCACCATGGGTTCGGGCGCCAGCGTGAACTCGTTCTTCGGCATCACCACGATGATCATCTCGATCCCGACCGGTGCCAAGATCTTCAACTGGCTCTTCACGATGTACCGTGGTCGCATCCGCTTCGAAGTGCCGATGCTGTGGACCATCGGCTTCATGATCACCTTCGTCATCGGTGGCATGACCGGCGTTCTGCTGGCCGTTCCCCCGGCCGACTTCGTGCTGCACAATTCGCTGTTCCTGATCGCTCACTTCCACAACGTCATCATCGGTGGCGTGGTGTTCGGCATGTTCGCCGGCATCAACTTCTGGTTCCCGAAGGCCTTCGGCTTCAAGCTGAACCAGTTCTGGGGCAAGTGCTCGTTCTGGTTCTGGTTCGTGGGCTTCTACCTGGCCTTCATGCCGCTGTACGTGCTGGGCCTGATGGGCGTGACCCGTCGCATGAGCCACTTCGACGACCCGTCGCTGCAGATCTGGTTCGTGGTGGCCGCCCTGGGTGCTGGCCTGATCGCCCTGGGCATCGGTTCCTTCATCATCCAGATCGCCGTCTCCATCCGCGATCGCAAGAAGCTGGCCGACGTCACCGGCGACCCGTGGGATGCCCGTACCCTGGAATGGTCCACTTCCTCGCCGCCGCCTGTCTACAACTTCGCCTTCACCCCGGTCGTGCATGACAACGACGCCTGGGCTGACATGAAGAAGAACAAGTATCAGCGTCCGCTGGGTGACTTCGTGGAAATCCACATGCCCAAGAACACCGGTGCCGGCTTCATCATCGCTGCGCTGTCGGCAGTGCTGGGCTTCACCCTGATCTGGCACATGTGGCTGCCGGCCGTGGCAATCTTCGTCGTACTGGTTGCCGCCACCATCATCCACACCTTTAATTACAACCGCGACTACTACATCCCGGCCGACGAAGTCGTCCGTGTCGAAGCAGAGCGCACACGTCTGTTGAATAGCCATGTCTGAAGCAATCAACCACACGGCCGACGCGACGCCTAGCTCGCGCTATTTCGTCCGCCATCACCATCCGGAGAACGGCACCCTGCTGGGCTTCTGGATCTACCTGATGAGCGATTGCCTGATCTTCGCCTGCCTGTTTGCGTGCTATGCCGTGCTCGGCCGCAACTACGCAGGCGGCCCGACCGGCGCCGAGCTGTTCGACCTGCCGCTGGTGGCGCTGAACACCGCGCTGCTGCTGCTGTCGTCGATCACCTACGGTTTCGCCATGCTGGCCATGCAGGCCAAGAAGCAGCAGAACACCATCATCTGGCTGGTCATCACCGGTCTGCTGGGTGCCGGCTTCATCTACTTCGAGCTGTATGAGTTCCTGCACCTGATCCACGAAGGCGCCGGCCCGACCCGCAGCGGTTTCCTGACCTCGTTCTTCGCCCTGGTCGGTACCCACGGACTGCACGTCACCTTCGGCATCATCTGGCTGGTCGTGCTGCTGTTCCAGATCAACAAGCATGGTCTGACCGAAGCCAACGGCCGTCGCCTGATGTGCCTGTCGATGTTCTGGCACTTCCTGGACGTGGTCTGGATCGGTGTCTTCACCTTTGTCTATCTGATGGGAGTCCTGCCATGAGCCGCGGCCACCAAGAACACCCGGCCCGTCCGATGGGCCACCACGATGACCATGGCCACGGTCATGGTCATGGCGACCACGCCGCCCACGGCACGATGAAGGATTACGTCACCGGCTTCGTGCTGGCCGTGATCCTGACCGCGATCCCGTTCTGGATGGTGATGAACAAGTCCATCTCCAGCTCGGCCACGCTGGGCATCGTGCTGCTGGCCTTCGCGGCCGTGCAGATCGTGGTCCACATCAAGTACTTCCTGCACATGAACGGCAAGTCCGAAGGTGGCTGGAACATGCTGGCGATGATCTTCACCATCGTCATCGTGGTCATCACCCTGTCCGGTTCGCTGTGGGTCATGTATCACCTGAACCACAACATGATGCCGACCATGTCGCCGGAAAACATGCCGACCGAAACTGTCCCGCAATCGATGCAGGGCATGCAGGGTATGCAACACGGCGCAGCCCAATCGAAATGAGCCCGACGCCGAATCAAGGCGTGAAGCAGGGCAAAGAAAGCGGAGCGGCGCAAGCCGCTCCGGTATCCCGCACAAAGGCCAGCCTGCTGTTGCTGACCCTTTTGGCGGGATTTTTCTTTCTGGTCTTCGCCGCGCTGGGAAGCTGGCAGGTCTACCGCCTGCAATGGAAGCTGGACCTGATCGCCAAGGTCGATGCCCGCGTGCATGCCGCACCCGTGCCCGCCCCTGGCCCCCAGGAATGGCCGCAGATCTCGGCCGAACGTGACGAATATCGCCGCGTAAGCCTGTCCGGCCGCTACCTCTACAGCCAGACCGTGGCCGTGCAGGCCAGCACCGGACTGGGAAGCGGTGCGTGGCTGCTGACGCCCTTGCAGCTGGCCGATGGCACGCTGGTCCTGGTCAATCGCGGCTTCGTCAACGTCTCGCCGCTCAAGCTGGATGCCAACGGCCTGGCCGATGCACCGGCCGGCCAGAGCACGCAAGTAGTCGGGCTACTGCGCATGAGCGAGCAGGGTGGTGGTTTCCTGCGCAGCAATGACGCAGCCCAGAATCGCTGGTATTCACGCGACGTCAAGGCCATCGCCCAGGCGCGTGGCCTGTCGGGCGTGGCACCGTACTTCGTGGATGCCGACAAGCCTTCGGCCGAAGCCAACGCCGCCGTGGCACCGGACGCGCAGAAACCGGTCGGTGGCCTGACCGTCATCGCCTTCCACAACAGCCACCTGGTCTACGCCCTGACCTGGTATGCCCTGGCCCTGATGTCGCTGGGCGCAGGTTACTGGGTGATCCGCGATGAGCGCCGCTGGCGCCAGCGCATCCAGGACGCCCGCTCCAAGGGCTGACACGCATGACCGCCGCCGACACCTTCGCCAAGCGCAAGACCCTGCGCGAGCGCTGGCAGCGCCTGCGCCAGGGGGAGCAGAACCCGGCCGGCCACCAGAACATGCTGCTGTTGATCCAGCTGCGCTGGCTGGCGGTGCTGGGGCAGGTGTCCACCATCGCCTTCGTGGTGCTGGTGTTCGACCTGCACCTGCCGCTGCCGCACATGCTGGAGGTGCTGTCCTGCCTGATCGCATTCAACATCGCCAGCCACCTGCGCTGGCATGAACGGCGCATCGCCACCAACGCCGAACTGTTCCTGGCCTTGCTGGTGGATGTGGCGGTGCTGACCTTTCAGCTCTATCTGAGCGGCGGCATCACCAATCCCTTCGCCTTCCTCTACCTGATGCAGATCATTCTCTCGGCCGTGCTCCTGAAGCCCTGGTCGAGCTGGGCCATCGTCGGTGTCACCATGGTCTGCCTGGCCGGGCTGGCGCTGTTTTCCGAACCGCTGGCCCTGCCGCCGGACCACAATGCCGGCCTGCTGAGCCTGTATGTGGAAGGTACCCTGATCTGCTTCCTGCTCAATGCCGGCCTGATGGTGTTCTTCATCACCCGCATCAGCAGCAACCTGCGTGCCGGCGACGCCTTGCTGGCCGACCTGCGCCAGCGTGCCGCCGAGGAAGACCACATCGTGCGCATGGGCTTGCTGGCCTCCGGCGCCGCCCATGAACTGGGCACGCCGCTGGCGACCGTCTCGGTCATCCTCGGCGACTGGAAGCGCATGCCCGAGATCAGCCAGCGCCCGGATATGCTGGACGACATCGCCGAAATGGAAGCCCAGCTGCAGCGTTGCAAATCCATCGTCAGCGGCGTGCTGCTCTCGGCGGGGCAGGCGCGAGGTGAATCCTCGATCAAGACCACCCTCAACACTTTCCTCGACAGCGTGGCCGAGGACTGGCGCAAGACGCGCCCGGTGGAGGTATTCCAGTACCGCAACCTGATCGAGCAGGATGTACCGGTGGCCTTCGATTCGGCCATCAAGCAGATGTTGGGCAACGTACTGGACAATGCCTTCGAGGTCTCACCGCGCTGGCTGGCGCTGGAGGTCAGGCGCGAGGGCGATCTGCTGTTGATGGAAGTGACCGACCAGGGCCCGGGCTTCCCGGAGTGGATGATCAACCAGATCGGCAAGCCCTACCAGTCGACCAAGGGCAAGCCCGGTCGTGGTCTGGGCCTTTTCTTCGTGGTCAACGTCGCGCGCAAGCTGGGCGGACGCGTCTGGGCCAGCCATCGCAGTGGTGGCGGCGCCTGCGTCACACTGGAACTGCCGCTGTCGGCCATCAGCCTGGAAAGCCCGCCCGAGGTTGCGCCGGGCAGCGTGGCGCCGGATTTTCCGACCGGCGCTTGATGTGCCGCAATGTGCCGCAAGCCGCGCCCGCCGGGCGTTTGACTGCCATCATTCCTTTTTCTTTTGCTCGCTGCCATGCCGGGCGCCGTCTCGACATACAATAGCGCCCTGGGAAAGCAGATAGAAGAAATAGGGAATGTACATGCCGGCTGATCGCCTGCTCCTGATCATCGAGGACGATGCCGCCTTCGCACGCACCTTGGGGCGCTCCTTCGAGCGCCGTGGCTACACCGTATTGCTCGCCGCCAGCCAGGAAGAGGCGGCGGCCCATCTCAAGGAACACCAGCCCGGCTATGCCGTGGTCGACCTGAAGCTCGGTGGCAATGCCTCCGGCCTGGCCTGCGTGCAGATGCTGCATGCCCACGACGAGAACATGCTGATCGTGGTCCTCACCGGATTTGCCAGCATCACCACGGCGGTGGAAGCCATCAAGCTGGGCGCCTGCCAGTACCTCGCCAAGCCCTCCAATACCGACGACATCGAAGCCGCCTTCGGCCACGTGGCCGGCGCCTCCGAGGTTGAATTGCCGGCCCGCGCCACCTCCATCAAGACCCTGGAATGGGAGCGCATCCACGAGGTGCTGGTGGAGACCGATTTCAACATCTCCGAAACCGCCCGCCGACTCGGCATGCACCGCCGCACCCTGGCGCGCAAGCTGGAGAAGCAGCGGGTCAAGTAAGCCAAGCAAGCATCAGCAAGCATTCAAGCAGCGACCCAGGCAGCGCCAGACCAGGGCAGCAGTGGTTATCATGGCGCCCGCAGATCAGGCAAGGCCATCTCATCAAGAGGGAATGACGTGAAACAGTTCAACTTCCAGTTCGACTTCCAGCGCAACATCCTGTGGGCGGCCAGTGCCGCCATCCTGTCCCTGGCCGGCACCAGTGCCACCGTCACCGCCAGCGCCCAGGAGGCCATCAGGATCGGCGAGATCAACAGCTACAAGGCGCAACCGGCCTTCCTGGAGCCCTACCGTCGTGGCTGGGAAATGGCCCTCGATGAAGTCAATGCCGCCGGCGGCGTGCTGGGCAAGAAGCTGGAAGTGATCGCCCGCGACGACAACGGCAACCCCGGCGACTCCGTGCGCGTGGCCGAGGAATTGATGGCCCGCGAACGGGTGGCATTGCTGTTCGGCGGCTTCCTCTCCAACACCGGCCTGGCGCTGACCGATTACGCCCGCCAGCACAAGGTATTCTTCCTCGCCGCCGAACCGCTGACCGACAAGATCGTCTGGCAGAACGGCAACAAGTACACCTATCGCCTGCGCCCCTCCACCTACATGCTGGTGGCCTCGGTGGTCAAGGAAGCCGTCAAGCTGAAAAAGAAGCGCTGGGCCATCGTCTACCCCAACTATGAATACGGCCAGTCGGCCGTGGCCAGCTTCAAGACCCTCATGAAGCAGGCCCAGCCCGATGTGGAGTTCGTGGTCGAACAGGCACCGCCGCTGGGCAAGATCGATGCCGGTGCAGTGACCCAGGCCCTGGCGGACGCCAAGCCCGATGCCATCTTCAATGCCCTGTTCGCGGCCGACCTCGGCAAGTTCGTGCGGGAAGGCAATACCCGTGGCCTGTTCGATCATGTGGAAGTGGTGTCGCTGTTGACCGGCGAGCCGGAATACCTGGACCCGCTGAAGAACGAAGCCCCGCAGAACTGGATCGTCACCGGCTATCCCTGGTACGCCATCAACACGCCCGAGCACAAGAAGTTCGTCGATGCCTACCGCAAGAAATTCAATGACTATCCCCGCAACGGCTCACTGGTCGGCTACAGCGCCCTGATGTCGATCGCGGCCGGCATCAGGAAGGCCGGCAGCACCGATGCCGACAAGCTCGCCGCCGCCTTCTCCGGCCTGAAGGTCGACACGCCGGTGGCCAGCATCGTCTATCGCCCGCAGGACCACCAGTCCACCCTGGGCGCCTTCGTCGGTCGCACCGGCATCAAGGATGGCAAGGGCATCATGACCAGCTTCAGCTACGTTGACGGCGCCAGCCTGCAATTGCCCGACGACGAGGTCAGGAAACTGCGCCCGGCCGATTGAGTGTCGTCGTGGTGATCTTCCTTTCCGGCGAGCGCGCGTGACGCCATGACCCTGGCCAGTCTCACCGTGCAGATGGTCAATGGCCTGGCCGATGCCTCCGCGCTGTTCCTGGTGGCCGTCGGCCTGTCGCTGATCTTCGGCGTCACCCGCATCGTCAACTTCGCCCATGGTTCGTTCTACATGCTGGGCCTGTACCTGGCCTATAGCCTGGTGGAACGGCTGGGGCCGAGCGCACTCGGCTTCTGGGGCGCGGTCCTGCTGTCGGCCCTGATGGTGGCAGCACTCGGCGCGCTGGTGGAGGTCGTGGTGCTGCGGCGTATCTATCGCGCGCCCGAGCTGTTCCAGCTGCTGGCCACCTTTGCGCTGGTGCTGGTGATCAAGGACGCCGCCCTCTGGTACTGGGGCCCGGAAGACCTGTTCGGCCCGCGTGCCCCGGGCCTGGGCGGGGCCGTGCCACTGCTGGGACGGCGCCTGCCGCAATACGACCTGCTGCTGATCTTCATCGGCCCGCTGGTGCTGGCGCTGCTGTGGCTGCTGCTCAACCGCACCCGCTGGGGCACATTGATCCGCGCCGCCACCCAGGACCGTGAAATGCTGGGCGCACTGGGCGTGAACCAGGCCTGGCTGTTTACCGCCGTATTCGCCCTGGGCTGCTTCCTGGCCGGCCTCGGTGGCGCGCTGCAAGGGCCGCGCATGCCGGCCAACCTGGCCCTGGACCTGGATACCATCGGCAACGCCTTCGTGGTGGTGGTGGTCGGCGGCATGGGTTCCATCGGGGGCGCTTTCGCGGCCGCGGTGCTGATCGCCGAAGTCAAGGCACTCTGTATCGCCGTGGGCAACGTCTCCGTCTTCGGCATCGACCTCTCCCTCTCGCGGCTGACGCTGGTGGTCGAATTTCTGGTGATGGCCGTGATCCTCGTGCTGCGCCCCTGGGGTCTGTTCGGCAAGCCGCTGGCAGCGGTGCGCGTGGCGGCGGCCCACGCCGCGCCGCTGGAAGCAGGTGGGCGCGTCGCGCGCCTGGCCGGGCTGGCATCGCTGCTGTTGCTGCTGGCCCTGCCGCTGTTGGCGGGGCGCTTCCCCTATCTGCCGGTACTGATGGTGGAAATCCTGATCGCCGTGCTGTTCGCCGCCAGTCTGCATTTCCTGATGGGGCCGGGGGGCATGGTGTCCTTTGGTCACGCCGCCTATTTCGGCCTGGGCGCCTATGCCGCCGCGCTGGTTTCGCTGCGCCTGCAGTGGCCGCTGCCGCTGGCGATGCTCAGCGGCGCGCTGACGGCGATGCTGGCAGCCCTGTTGTTCGGCTGGTTCTGCGTGCGCCTGTCGGGCGTGTACCTGGCCATGCTCACGCTGGCCTTTGCGCAGATCGTCTGGGCCGGCATCTTCCAGTGGGATGACCTGACCGGCGGCAGCAATGGCCTGGTCGGCCTGCGCCCGGGCGAGGCGCTGGCTTCCCCTGTGGCGTATTACTACCTGGCGCTGGCCTGCGCCGCGCTGGGCGTATACCTGTTGCGACGCGTGGTGCAGGCGCCATTCGGCCTGGCCCTGCGCGCCGCACGCGATGCGCCGGTGCGGGCCGAGGCGCTGGGCATGGATGTGCGTGCGCTGCAGTGGGGCGGCTTTGCCGTGGCGGGTCTGTTCTGCGGCCTGGCGGGCGTGCTGTTCGCGTTTTCCAAGGGCAGCATTTCTCCCGAGGTGGCCAGCGTGGGGCGCTCGGTCGATGGGCTGGTGATGGTGCTGCTGGGCGGCGTGCAGAGCCTGCTCGGTCCCTTGCTCGGCGCTTCGCTGTTCGTCTGGCTGCAGGATCTGGTGGCACGCGAGACCGATTACTGGCGCGCCTTGCTGGGCGGGGTGATCCTGTTGCTGGTCCTGCTCTTCCCGGGCGGGATCGTGGGTGCCTTGCGCGGCTGGCGCGGACGGGGGGAGGGCGCATGAGCCTGCTGCACGTGCAACACCTGTCCAAGACCTTCGGCGGCGTGGCCGCGCTGGATGATGTGTCTTTCGAACTCCCGGCCGGCCAGATGCTGGCCCTGATCGGCCCCAATGGCGCCGGCAAGTCCACCTGCTTCAACCTGATCAACGGTCAGTTGCGCCCGGATGCCGGCGCCGTGTTGCTGGCCGGTGAAGACATCGCCGGCATGCCGGCGCGCCACATCTGGCAGCGCGGCGTAGCCCGCACCTTCCAGGTATCGGCCGCCTTCGGCTCCATGACCGTGCTGGAAAACGTCCAGGCCGCCTTGCTCTCGCACCGGCGCCAGTTGTGGCGCTGGTGGCGTCCTGCGGCTTCCTGCCTGCGCGATGAAGCCATGGTGCTGCTGGAGCAGGTCGGCATGGCAGCGCAGGCGCGCCGTGCCTGCGGGGTGCTGGCCTATGGCGACATCAAGCGGGTGGAGCTGGCCATGGCCCTGTCCAATGAACCACGGCTGCTGTTGATGGACGAACCCACCGCCGGCATGGCGCCCCGCGAGCGCCAGCAATTGATGGCCCTGACGCGGCGCCTGGTCAGCGAGCGCGGGCTCTCGGTCCTGTTCACCGAACACAGCATGGACGTGGTCTTCGCCTTTGCCGACCGCATCATCGTGCTGGCACGTGGCCAGTTGATCGCCCAGGGTGAACCCGAGTCGGTGCGGCGCGATGCCCGCGTGCGCGAGGCCTATTTCGGCAGCGGTGCCAGCTTCGGTGAGGCCAATATGGGGAGCCCGGCATGAGCGCAGCCTTGCTGCAGGTCGAGGCCCTGAACGCCTTCTACGCGCGCGCCCATATCCTCTTCGATGTCAGCCTGGAGGTGGGCCGGGGCGAAGTAGTGGCCCTGATGGGCCGCAATGGCGCCGGCAAATCCACCACCCTCAAGGCCGTGATGGGGCTGCTGGAGGGGACGCGTGGCAAGGTCAGTTTCGGTGGTCGCGATCTCACCCGCCTGGCACCGTATCAACGTGCGCGGCTGGGCCTGGGTTTCGTCCCGGAAGATCGTCGCATCTTCACCGAACTGAGCGTGCTGCAGAACCTGGAAGCAGGGCGCCAGCCACCGCGTGCCGGTGCGCCGGTCTGGACAGCGCAGGCGGTGTTCGATCTCTTTCCCAACCTGGGCGCCATGCCTGAACGCCCGGGTGGCCGCATGAGCGGTGGCGAGCAGCAGATGCTGACCATCGCCCGCACCTTGATGGGCAATCCCCACCTGCTGCTGCTCGACGAACCTTCCGAAGGGGTGGCGCCGGTCATCGTGGAGCAGATGGCGGCCATGATCGTCCGGCTCAAGGAACGCGGCATGTCGGTGTTGCTGTGCGAACAGAACACCCACTTCGCCAGCCTGGTCAGCGACCGTGCCTACCTGCTCGATCAGGGCCGTATCCTCCATCACGGCAGTCCCCAACAGGTGCAAGCTCATCAGCAGCAGTCCGGCCTGTAGCAAGGGCTTCAAAAGGATGTAACAAAGCACCGTCGCGCTTGTTGCAATTGCGGGGGAACCGTTGAGCCTGCCTGTGTCCAAACTCCTGAAAACAGCTTGTTTCAGCCCGCCTTTGCTTGCCACGCTGCAACCGAGCCCACCCATACGGAGAAGAACACAATGCCCACACTTGCCAAGCGCCCTCCGGTGCATTGGCCTGCCGACGACTACAACGATGCAGGATTACGTAACGACCATGCCAAGGTCGCGGTAGGCGATGACGCCAACGATATCTTTTTTGCCGCCGTCGAAATGACGCGCATGCCGATGATCGTGTCCGATCCAAACCAGCCGGACAACCCCATCATCTTCGTCAACAATGCCTTCATCAACATGACCGGCTACAGCCGGGCCGACGTGATCGGCAAGAACTGCCGTTTCCTGCAAGGCCCGGAAACCGACCGTGCGGTGGTGGCGCAGGTGCGCGAAGCCGTGCTCGAACGGCGCGAGATCGCCACCGAGTTGCTGAACTATCGCAAGAACGGTTCCACCTTCTGGAATGCGCTCTTCATTTCACCCGTCTATGACCAGCATGGCGAACTGAAATACTTCTTCAGCTCGCAACTGGACATCAGCCGCCGCCGTGACGCCGAACAGGCCCTGGGCCAGGCGCGCAAGATGGAAGCACTGGGCCAGTTGACCGGCGGTATCGCGCACGACTTCAACAACCTGCTGCAGGTGATCAGCGGCTACCTGGACATCATCAACCTGGCCCTGCGTAGTCCGGTGCCGGATCTGGGCCGCGTGGCGCGCAGTACCGACAGTATCCGCAAGGCCTCCGGCAAGGCCGCCATGCTGACGCAGCAGTTGCTGGCCTTCGCCCGCAAGCAGCGACTGGAGGGGCGTACCATCAACCTCAACTCGCTGACCGAGGGCTTTACCGATCTGGTGCAGCGTACCCTGGGGGGTGATATCCATGTACGCACCGCACTGGCGCCTGGCCTCTGGAATTGCCGTCTCGACCCGACCCAGATGGAGGTGGCGCTGCTGAACATTCTCATCAATGCCCGCGACGCCATGTCCGGCAAGGGAACATTGCGCATCCAGACCAGCAATGAAGACCTGAGCAGCGATGAACCTGCCTTGCAGCTGGGCTTGAAGCCGGGCCTCTATGTCTGCCTGGCGGTGGTCGACGACGGCCCCGGCATTCCGCCCGACATCCTGCCGCGCGTGATGGACCCCTTCTTCACCACCAAGGACGAAGGCAAGGGGACCGGGCTGGGCCTGTCCATGGTGTATGGCTTCGTCAAGCAATCGGGCGGTTCGGTACGGATTTCCTCGGGGCCGCAGGGTGGCACGACGGTAGCGATCTACTTCCCGGCGACGCAGGACCAGGTCGGCGGCAGCTTCGAGTATGACAACCGCACCCAGAGCCAGGGTGGTCACGAGCACATCCTGGTGGTTGACGATAGAATCGAGGTCGCCGAACTGGCCCAGGACATGCTGGAAAGCCTGGGCTATCGGGTGCGCATGGTCAATTCCGCCAACGAAGCGCTGCAGTTGATCCGTGCCGGCGAGCCGGTCGATCTGCTCTTCACCGACCTGATCATGCCGGGCCACATGAATGGCGTGGTACTGGCGCGGGAGGCGCGGCGCATGTTACCTTCGCTCAAAATTTTATTGACTACCGGTTACGCCAGCGAATCGATAGAACGGCATGGAGCCGACGGAGAATTCCCCGTCCTCGACAAACCGTATCGTCATGATGAGCTGGCCCGCAAGATCCGCATTGTCCTCGACGGCGCCACTGGCGTGAGCTGAAAACAATAACAACAAGCCGTCCGCCTCTGCCCGCTCTGCCCGAACAAAGGGAGTCGTCCATGCAATTGGATCACCTGTTGGCCAGGGCACAGTCCCTGGCCTACCGCATTTCCGCCGATTTCAACGGCAAACCGTTGCCGCCGGACCGCCGCGCCATCGCTGCCATCGGCTGCCTGACGGTGGCACAACAACATCACTGCGGCATCATCCTGCTGCTGCGCGATGACATGCCGGTGCACGCCTCGGCCTTCGCACTCATCGGTCATCAGATCGAGACCGCCTTCAATGCCCTGTGGCTGTGGTATTGCGCCAGCGAAGACGAACTCGGGCGCTTCCTCGCCGACGGCAGCGGCAAGACCATGCGCCAGCTGGTGGCGCAGGTCGATGGCGTGCTGGCCGGCAGCGACGGGCCGGAGGCAGCGCTCCTGCGCGATCACTGGGCGCGCCTGAGTGACTTCGTCTTTTCCGGCGAGCGTCGCATCCGCCACTGGCTCAACGCCAATGAGGTCGATGCCATGTATGCCGAGGAGGCCGTCATCGAACTGCTGGAACTGTCCAATTCCATCGCCGAACTGGGCCTGGCCAGTTTCCGCACCATCCACGACAAGCATTTCACCGCACCGCGCAGTGGCGATGCAGCACCGATCAGGCTGGATCTGGCCAAGTGAGCCATGCCGCTGCCTGCGCCGCACTCATCCCGGGTGACCAGGGCAGGCAGCCCAGGAGCGGAGCCGGCAGGCGCTGCGCCAGGCTCTCGATCATGGCCTCGGCCTGATCTTCCTGCGCATCGATCTGGTTGGCGACCCAGCCGACCAGCGGCAGCCCCCGCGCCAGCACCGCTTGGCACGTGAGCAGTGCATGATTGATGCAGCCCAGGCGAATTCCCACCACCTGCACCACCGGCAGCCCCAGCCGGGCCACCAGTTCATCGCTGTTGTGGCGCTCATCCAGTGGCACCACGAAGCCGCCGGCCCCTTCCACGATCAGCACATCGCAGGCCTGCATCAGCTGCGCATGGCATTGCGCCAGATGGTCGAGATCGATGCGCCGTCCTTCTTCGGCTGCGGCGATATGAGGTGCGGTCGCCCGGCGAAACAGGTACGGGTTCACCAGCGCCGCCGGCAGCGCCACGTTGGCGGCCGCCTGTAAAGCCAGCACATCCTCGTTGCACCACTGACCATCCTGCAGGAAGGCACCCGAGGCCACCGGCTTCATGCCGCCAGCACGCGCGCCCCGCGCCGCATGCAGATGGATCAGGGCCGATGCCACCAAGGTCTTGCCCACGCCGGTATCGGTGCCGGTGACGAAATAGCTGCGTCCCATCATGCTCCCCGCATCTCGGCAAAGGTAGCATCGAAGGCGGCATGCAGGCGCTCACCCAGCCACTGTGCCTGGTCGGCATCGAGGATATAGGGCGGCATCACATAGACGCTGGTCCCGATCGGCCGCACCAGCAGTTCGCGCTGTGCCGCCTGTGCCGCCAGCCCGCGCGAAAATCGATGGCTGGCCGCCTGAGCCGCATCAAGGCCATCGACATCGTCAAGCACGGCATCACAGGCCCAGATCAGGCCGCGCTGGCGCACGTGGTGCACCCGGTGGTCCTGTGCCAGCGGGGCCAGACCTGCCGCCAGCACCGGGGCGAAGTCGCGGTTGCGCTGCAGGACCTGTTCATCCTCGAAGATCGCCAGCGTCTCCAGCGCGGCACGGCAGGCCAGGGGATTGCCGGTATAGGAGTGCGAATGCAGGAAGCCGCGACGCACATCGTCATCATAGAAGGCCTGGTAGATCGCCTCGCTGGACATCACCAGCGACAGCGGCAGGTAGCCGCCGCTGATGCCCTTGGACAGGCACAGCAGGTCCGGCCAGATACCGGCCTGCTCGCAGGCGAAGAAGCTGCCGGTACGGCCGCAGCCGACCGCGATTTCATCGGCGATCAGGTGCGCGCCATAGGTGTCGCACAGGCCGCGCAGGCCGCGCACATAGGCCGGGTCATGCATGGCCATGCCCGCCGCGCATTGCACCAGCGGTTCCACGATGACGGCAGCGATGCGTCCCTCGCCCTGTTGCAGCAGTCTTTCCACATCGGCCAGCGCCTGCCGGGCGACATCGGCGGCGCTTTCGCCATCGCGGGCCTGGCGCGCATCGGGCGAGCGGGCCACGTGGGCCGGCCGCAGCAAGGCTTCGTAGGAGGCGCGGAACAATGGTGTATCCGTCACGCCCAGCGCCCCCACGGTCTCGCCGTGATAGCCGCCGGCGATGCAGATGAACTCGTTCTTGCCGGTCTGCCCCGCGTTGCGCCAGGCATGCACGCTCATCTTCAGCGCGATCTCCACCGCCGAGGCGCCGTCGGAGGCGTAGAAGCAATGCCCCAGCGCCTGCCCGGTCAGTGCGCCCAGGCGTTCGGACAAGCGCACCACCGGCTCATGCGTGAAGCCGGCCAGCATCGCATGTTCCAGCCGGCCCAACTGATCGACCAGGGCAGCATTGATGCGTGGATTGGCATGGCCGAACAGGTTGACCCACCACGAACTGATCGCGTCCAGATAGCGCCGGCCCCCGGTATCGACCAGCCACGCACCCTGGGCGCGGTCGATGGCGATGGGGGGCGTGCTTTCGTGACGGCGCATCTGCGTGCAGGGATGCCAGACGCTGCGCAGGCTGCGGGCGGCCAGGGAGTCATGCGGTGTCATGCGTGGGTTCCTTCGTCCGCCAGCGATCGCAGGGCGGCGATCAGGTGGTCGACCTGTTCGGGCGTATGTACGGCCGACAGGCTGATGCGCAGGCGGGCGCTGCCCTTGGGCACGGTCGGTGGGCAGATCGCCGGCACCCAGATACCGCGATCGCGCAGCGCGGCGGCCAGCGCGCGGGCCGCCGCGTTGTCGCCGACGATCAGGGGCTGGATCGCGGTGGAAGAGGGCAGCAGCGCCCACGGCAGGCCGGCCAGCCCCTGCCGCAATTGCGCGGCCAGTTCGCGCAGACGTGCGCGCCGCCAGTCGTCCCGGGCCATCAGGGCCAGGCTGGCCGAGGTGGCCACCGCCAGGGCCGGCGGGTGGGCGGTAGTGAACATGTAGGTGCGTGCGCGCTGCGTGATCCATGCAATCAGCGAAGCCTCGCCAGCGACAAAGGCGCCGGCCACGCCAGCGGCCTTGCCCAGCGTCCCCATGCAAAGCACATGGGGCGAGCGCACTTCGGCCTGCGCCAGGCTGCCGCTGCCGTGCGGGCCGAGTACACCCAGGCCGTGGGCATCGTCCACCAGCAGCCAGGCATCGTGCTGCGCGCACACGGCGGCCAGTTCGGCCAGCGGCGCCAGGTCGCCGTCCATGCTGAAGACTGCATCGGTCACCACCAGCCTGCGCCCGGCGGGACAGCGCGCCAGCACCTGTGCCAGCCGTGCCACATCGTTGTGGGGAAACACCTTCAGGCTGGCCCCGGACAAACGGGCGCCATCGATCAGCGAGGCGTGCGCCAGCCTGTCCACCACCACCGTATCGCCGGCTCCCACCAGCGCGCCGATCACACCCAGGTTGGCCATGTAGCCACTGGAAAAGGACAGCGCCGCCGGCAGTCCGACGAAGCGCGCCAGTTCCTCCTCCAGCTTCTCGTGGGCCGTACTGTGGCCGCTGATCAGGGCCGACGCGCCAGCCCCCATGCCGTATTGCTGCAAGCCCGCGATACCGGCCGCCACGATCTCGGGATGCCTGGCCAGCCCCAGGTAGTCATTGCTGCAGAAGGACAGCAACTGCCGTCCTTCCACCATCAGCAGCGGCCCTTGAGGGCCATCCACCACGCGCCGCGTGCGCAGCAGGCTCTGGCTGGCCAGGTGGGCCAGCTCATCGGAAAAATCATGCATGAGAAGTCTTTCAGAACACCAGCGGCAGGCTATCCAGCGCGCTGTAGGCGGCATGCTGCTGCCGCCGGGGTGGGGTGGCCGACAGTGCCAGGGTGGGCAGGCGTTGCATCAGCGCGGTGAAGGCGATTTCCGCCTCCAGCAGGGTCAGTGCCGCGCCCAGGCAGACATGCGGCCCCTGGCCGAAGGACAGGTGCATGCCTTCATCGCGCCGGATATCGAAGTGCTGCGGCCCGGTGAAGCGGCGTCCATCATGATTGGCCTGCCCGATATGCAGGATCACCAGTTCACCCTGTCGCAGCGTCCGGCCCGCTACCTGCAGATCGGTCAGCACACGGCGCCCGGTGTATTGCACCGGGCTGTCATAGCGCAGCATCTCGCGCAAGGCCGTACGCAGCAGGGAGGGATCTGCCTTGAGCGCCGTCCATTGCGCAGGATGCTGCAGCAGCGCCAGCAAGCCATTGCCCAGCAGATTGCGGGTGGTCTCGTAGCCGGCAAAGAGCAGGGTGCAACACTGCGCCAGCATTTCGTTGCGGTTGATCCGTTGTTCCCGCTGCGCCTGCAGCAGGCGCGCGACCAGGCTGTCGGGCGGCAGGGTGTTGGCATCGTTCACGACTTCGGCAAAGTAGTCGCACAGGGCTTCCATCGCCGCCTGGGCCGCCAGGGTCTGGCCCGCATCCGGCGTGGGGCTGCCGATGAAGGCGGCCAGATCAGCAGCCCAGTCGATGAAGGCCGCTGGCACACGGTCCGGCAATCCCATCAGGCCGGCGATGGCCAGCGCCGGCAGTGGCCGGGCGAAACGGCTGACGAAATCGAAACCCTGCGGCGCCAGCGGATCGGCCACGATGGCATCGATCAACTGACCGGCAATGCGCGTGATGGCAGGCCGTTGTGCCTCCAGATCGGTCGGCTTGAATCCCGGGTTGAGCACGCCACGCAGGCGTCGATGGGCGCGGCCGTCGAGCAACAGAACCGAGCGCGAAAAGAGTCGCTTGAAACGGCGTTGTGCTTGCAGCTCCGTGGACGCATCGCCCATACCGCTCATGCCACCCAGCCCACTGTTGATCCAGCGCGCCCCGCGTCGCACCGACAGGCGCGGATCGCGCAAGCCTGCCGCCACTGCCTCGTAATCGCTGACGACCCAGGCGCCACCGCAATGCGCGGCGCTCCATTGCACGCTCATCAGGCCGTCGCCGGGGCGGCCTGCAGGCCCAGCCGGGACAACAGGTCCAGGTCGGACGACACCGGCGCATTGGCCGTGGTCAGCAACCTGGCCCCGAGGAAGATGGAATTGGCGCCGGCCGCAAAGCACAGCGCCTGGGTGGCCTCGCTCATGCTCTCGCGTCCGGCTGACAGGCGGATCACCGCGTGCGGCAGAGCGATGCGCGCCACCGCCACGGTCCGTACGAATTCGAATTCATCCAGCGGCGGTACGTCCTCCAGGGGCGTGCCGGCAATCGGTACCAGATGGTTGATCGGCACCGATTGCGGTGGCATCGGCAGGCGCGCCAGCTGTGCGATCAGGCCGGCGCGCTGGGCGCGCGTTTCGCCCATGCCGATGATGCCGCCGCAGCAGACTTGCAGGCCCGCCTGCTGCACCCGCTGCAGGGTATCGAGCCGGTCCTGGTAGCTGCGGGTGGAGATGACCTGCCCGTAGAAATCGGGAGCGGTATCCAGATTGTGGTTGTAGTAGTCCAGACCGGCCTCCTTCAGGGCCTCGGCCTGCGCCTGCTCCAGCATGCCCAGGGTCATGCAGGTTTCCAGGCCGAGGGCGCGCACCTCGCTGACCATGCAGGTCAGTGCCGCCATGTCGCGCTCCTTGGGATTGCGCCAGGCCGCGCCCATGCAGAAGCGGGTGGCGCCCTGCTCACGGGCGGCGCGGGCCGCCTGCACCACCTCGTCCACCGCCATCAGCTTGCCGGCCGGCACGCCCGCCTCCTTGTGATGCGCCGACTGCGAGCAATAACCGCAATCCTCGGCGCAGCCACCAGTCTTGATCGACAGCAGGCTGGACAGCTGCACCTGGTTGGCCGGGTGGTGCTGGCGATGCACGCTCTGCGCCTGGAACAGCAGATCCAGGAAGGGCAGTTCGAACAAGCGTTCAACCGCCGGGTTGGACGCCGGGACGCTGGCCTGCGGCGGCAGGAAGAGCAGCGGAGCGCTGGCCGGGACGGCGGCGGAGGAAGGGCATTGGCTCATCGATAAAATCCGTTCGTGAGTAAAAAGGCTTAGAATTTCGTTCCGGCGGATTCTATCTTCGTCCAATTTCGTTTAACAATTTCTTTTTTAATAGATTATCTATACTTTGGCCGTATGAAAAACGACCCAGGCAGTACCGTCTCTCGCATCGCCGAGGTCTTGCGCACGCGCATCATTCGCGGCGAAATCGCAGGCGGGGCGGCCCTCCGGCAGGATCACGTGGCGCAGGAATTCCAGTCCAGCCACGTGCCGGTGCGCGAGGCCTTTCGTCAGCTGGAAGCAGAAGGATTGCTGCTCACCTTGCCCCGTCGCGGGGTACGGGTGAGCATGGTGGACCGCGCTGCGGTGAAGGAAAATGCAGAGATGCGCGGTGCCCTGGAGATCCTGGCGCTACGCCATGGCGTACGCAAATTCACCAGTGAACACATCGCCCGGCTGGAGCAGGCGCAGGACGACTGTGCGCGGGCGGCCTCGCTGGTGGAGTGGGACGCCGCCAACAACCTGTTCCACGACATCCTCTCCAGCGAATGCGGCATGCCGCGTCTGCTGGCGGTGTTGAAGCAGCTGCAGCTGACCAATTCGCGCTACCTGTTCTCGACCGGCTTCAAGCGTGGCTGGCAGCCGCGTTCGGATCACGACCACATGCTCATCATCGACGCCCTCAAAGGCAAGAAGACCGATCGCGCCGTGCAATTGCTGAGCATGCATATCGGCACGATGGAACGGGTCGGCTTCGTGGCGGCCTAGTCGAGTCGGGTCAGTCGGGTCAGTCCGGTGCGCTAGCCCGGCAGGCCGGACAGGCTGAACTGCGACGGCGGCACGCCCACATGACGCGTGAAGGCCACGCTGAAGGTGGAGGCCGAGCTATAGCCCACCTGCTGCGCCACCTCCGCCATGCCGGCGTCGGCCCGCAGCAGCAGGCGCTTGGCCAGCGCCATGCGCCAGGCCAGCAGGTATTCCATCGGCGCCAGTCCCACCTCGCGCCGAAAGCGTTCGAAGAAGGACGAGCGTGACAAGGCCGCCTCCCGCGCCAGCATGACCACGTTCCAGTTCTCGGCCGGCCGCGCATGCAGGGCACGGATCGCCTGCGCCAGCCGAGCGTCGGCCAGACCGCGCAGCAGGCCCGGCGTAGGCGCCGCACCGGCCTCGGTGGTCGAACGCAAGGCCTCGATCAGCAGCACTTCCAGCAGGCGTGCCAGCACCATCTCCCGCGCCGGCCGGGCGGCGCGGAATTCCTCCCCCACCAACTGCGCCAGCGTGCTCAGGCGCGCATGGGCGCGCACCACCACCAGATCGGGTAGCAGCGACAGCAGCAGCGGCGTATCGGGGGAGTCGAAGACGCAATGACCCACCACCAGTTGTACTTCCGGCGTCAGCTCCAGGGGGCCGAGGTGATAGCGGCCATCGGGCAGGCGGGGCGGTGGATTGTCTTCGTCCAGCAGGGCGGTGTCGCTGTCCTGCAGGCTGGACAGCGTAAAACCCTCCAGCGCCGGCGCCAGCACGAAATCGCCCGCTTCCAGGACGATATCCTTGCCATCGTCGCGCAAGATGCGGCAACTTCCCTCGATAACGGTGCAGTAGAACGCCAGGTCGGAACGCGAACGGCGCACCCGCCAGCCGCCTGCCGCTTGTACGTACTTGGTATAGCGGGCCGCCGGTTGCAGCAGGGTGACGACCTCGGCCAAGGGATCGATGGAGTCGGACATGTCTGGACGATTGCAAATGAATGATGGACTCTGGATTGTAGCAAGTCCGGTGTGCTGCGCCTATTCTTCGTCCTGTCGTTCCCATCCATTCAAAGGAGTCCCTCATGAAAACCATCCTCATCACCGGCTGTTCTTCCGGCTTCGGCCTGGAAATCGCACGTTACTTCCTCGACCGCGACTGGAACGTGGTCGCCACCATGCGCAGTCCGCGCCAGGACCTGCTGCCGGCCTCGTCCAGGTTGCGAATCCTGCCACTGGACGTCACCGATGAGGCCAGCATCCGCGCCGTGGTCGCGCAGGCCGGCCCGGTCGACGTGCTGGTCAACAATGCCGGCATCGGCGCCCTGGCCGCCGTGGAAGCCCAGTCACCGGCGCACGTGCGCGAGATCTTCGAGACCAATACCCTGGGCAGCATCGCCATGTGCCATGCCTTCATCCCCCAGATGCGCGAGCGCGCCCAGGGGGTGGTGATCAACGTCACGTCCTCGGTGACCTTGCGATCCTTGCCCTTGCTGGCGGTCTATACGGCCAGCAAGGCCGCCGTCAATGCCTTTACCGAATCGATGGCGCTCGAACTGGCCAGTGTGGGCGTACAGGCGCGCCTGGTCCTGCCCGGCCGCGCCCCGTCCACGCGGTTTGCGGAAAATGCCCGGCCGCGCTTGGAGGGCGCCATCCCCGATGCCTATGGCGCGCTGGCGGCCCAGGTGTTTGCCAACTTCCAGGACAACACCCAGGTCACCCATGCCAGCGACGTGGCCGAGGCGGTGTGGCAGGCAGCCACCAATCCGGGCGCTCCGATGCGTATTCCGGCCGGGGAAGATGCCCGGGAATGGGCGGCGACAGCGGTGTGAATGATGTCCGGGTGTCCTGAAACGGGATTCCAGACATAGGCGGACGCATGGAGCGAGTCGAGGAAATGAAGCGGCACAGGCTGGCCTGGAACGTAGCTCTGACGAGCGGATGAAGTGAAAGTCGGGGTAGGGTGGTGATGTATGGATTTGTGTTCCCATTAAATCCATACTAATATCGGCGTGGTTACGTTGGCCTGCCTCTTTCCCTCTTACCCTTCTTCACGTTGGTTCGCTTCATGAAAAAATCCGCACGTCCGCAGGACTGGGTCGGCAGCTTTGCCGCCAATGGCGGCCCACGCTATCTGCAGATCGTGGGCTTCATGGAACAGGCCATTTCCGACGACCGCCTCAAGCCCGGCGACCGTCTGCCCCCGCAGCGCCAATTGGCAGATCGTCTGGACGTGGACCTCACGACCGTCACCCGCGCCTATACCGAGGCGCGGCGACGCCACCTGCTCGAAGCGCGGGGCGCGGCCGGCAGCTTCGTGGCCGCTCCCAAGGTGGACCTGAGCCAGGTGCTGGACCTGTCGATGAACATTCCGCCTCCGCCTGCCGGCATCGACCTGGACGATCTGCTGCGCCAGGGTGTCTCGCAGGTCCTGATCCATAGCGACGCCGACCTGCTCATGACCTATCACCTGGGTGGCGGCAGCAGTGCCGACCGCGCTGCCGGTGCGATGTGGTTGCAAGAGCCTTTGGGCCACATCGACGAAAGCCGGGTGCTGGTCTGCCCCGGGGCGCAATCGGCGCTGGCCGCCTTGCTGTTGTCGCAGACCCGCCCGGGTGAGGTGATACTGGCCGAACCGCTGGCCTACCCGGGACTACTGACAGCAGCGGCCCAGCTGGGCCGCCGCGTGGTGGCGGTGGGTGTGGATGGCGAGGGCATGCGGCCGGACCTGCTGGTGACCCTCGCACGCAAGCACCAGGCGCGCGTGGTCTATCTCAACCCGACCCTGCAGAACCCCACCACCCATACCATGCCGGCCACGCGCCGGGCCGAGATCGCGGCCGTGGCGACCCGGCTGGACCTGCGCATCATTGAGGACGATCCCTACTGGCGCTTCGCCGCCCAGCCGCCCCGGCCGCTGGCCTACTATGCGCCACGGCATGTGTTCCATGTTTCGACCTTGTCCAAATGCCTGTTGCCGGGGCTGCGCACTGCCTATGTGGTGATGCCCGAGGGCCAGGAGCAGGAAGAGGTGCTGGGGGCGCTGCGTTCCTTCGTGCTGATGTCGACCCCGCTGATGACTGCGCTCTCGACGCAGTGGGTGCACGATGGCACGGCCACATCCTTGCTCGAAGGGATCCGCAACGAAGCCTGGGCCCGTCAGGAGCTGGCCCTGCGTACGCTGGGAGATCCCGGGCTGGCCGGGTCGGGCGGGATTCATCTGTGGCAGGCACTGCCGCCCCACTGGAGTGGCCGGGAGTTCGTCATCAGGGCCGGCCAGGCCGGCCTGAACGTGGTCTCGCACAGCAGTTTCGAGGTGGAGCCAGGTCCATCGGGCCAAGGTTCGGGAGGAGGCGGTGCGGCGCATATCCGCATCTCGCTGGGACGCTCGCGCAGCCGCTTCGAACTGGTCAATGCCTTGCGCCGCCTGAGCGAGCTGACCCGCCGCCGCAGTATGCGGGAAGTGGTGGTGTAGCGAAGGGAGTGGGTGAGATGCTAGTGCGGCGCTAGTGCGACGCTAGTGCGTCAGGGCCGAGGCTGCCGGGGACATCCCCGTATGGCGACGCGCTGCCGCCAGGATCTCGAAAGCGGCCTCATCTTCGGAGTGGGCCGCCAGCGGCAAGGAGCCGCGGCTGATCTCGGTGCGATCCTTCAGGATCGCGTAGGAGCCTTTCCAGCGGCCTTCGCTGTCGTCGGCCTGATAGACCAGCAGATAACCGTCGAACTCGATTTTCTTCATCGTCATTCTCACCAGGGCAATGAGGTGTCCGAGCTGCCTGAGGTGTCTGATTCCGCCGTCAGGGCGGGGCGGTCGACTCAACAGCAGCAGTTTGCCGAAGTATGCCGCGCAGATTGGCGGCTGGATGTCGTCCGCCTGCGCAATCGTTTGTAGGACAAGAGCTATGGCATCATGCGCGCTGAATTGTCGCCTTGTTTGCTAGCTTCGCTACCTCCGCCACCTTCCTTCGCCACCATGGAAATCCGCCAGCTCCGCTATTTCGCCAGCATCGTCGAACACGGCAGTATCGGCAAAGCCGCCCTGGAGCTGGGCATGGTCACATCGGCCCTGAGCCAGCAGATCACCCGCCTGGAGACCGAACTGGCCACCCGTCTGCTGCAGCGCACCTCCACCGGCGTGGTGCCGACCGCAGCGGGCATCGCCTTTCTGAAGCAGGCCCAGCTGGCACTGCGCCACATTGACGATGCCGCCCTGGCGGCGCGACAGGCGCGCCTGTCCGGGCATGTCAGCGTGGGGATGGCCTCCAGTACGGCGGGGGTGATGGGGCTGGCCTTCATGCAGGCCATGCACGAACGCTATCCGGAGGTGCGTCTGCGCATGGTGGAAAGCCTGTCCGGTCACCTTGGCGCCATGCTGGGCGCGCGCCAGATCGACCTGGCCATCCTGTTCCAGGAGGAACCGGCGCAACGCTGGAGCGTACTGCCCCTGCTGGATGAGCGGCTGTTCGTGATCGGCGCCCCCGCGCTGGCCGGCATGCCCGTTGCGCGCCAGGCGCGCCTGGGCAAGCTGGGGGATCTGCCCCTGATCCTGCCGACCCGCAAGCATGGGCTGCGTTCGCTGTTGGATTCGGCCTTCCGCCATGCGGGCTACACACCCAATATCGTCCTTGAGGTGGATGGCCTGCCGATGTTGATGGACGCCGTGCGCGCCGGCATGGGGGCCACTATCCAGCCTGGTGCGGTCCTGGCCCGGGCCGAGAATGCCGACCTGGCCAGCGTGCCGGTGGCCGATGGCGATGCCTCCCGTCCCAACCTGATCGTCAGCGTCTCCGATGACGAACTGTCTCCCGCCGGGCTGGCCGCCCGGGTGCTGCTGGCCGAGGTGGCGCGTACCCAGGTGGGGCAGGGCCGCTGGCCCGGTGCTACCCTGCGCGGCACCGGTCTTCACGAAAACTGAACACCCCTTGCCGGCGCGCCGATAGCGGCGCACCGGCAGGCTGCCTATAGTCGCCTCCCTGGACATATCACAAGGAGGGGACGGCGATGTTGGACGTTCTGGTTATTGGCGGTGGCAACGCTGCCCTGTGCGCGGCCCTGATGGCACGCGAGGCCGGCGCCTCGGTCATGCTGCTGGAATCGGCGCCCCGCGCCTGGCGCGGGGGCAACTCACAACACACCCGCAACCTGCGCTGCATGCACGACGCACCGCAGGACGTGCTGGTGGAGGCCTATCCGGAAGAAGAATACTGGCAGGATCTGCTGAAGGTCACCGGCGGCCTCACCGACGAACACCTGGCGCGCCTGACTATCCGCGCCTCGGCCACCTGCCGGCCCTGGATGCGCAAGCATGGCGTGCATTTCCAGCCGCCGCTGTCGGGCGCGCTGCATGTGGCGCGTACCAATGCCTTCTTCATGGGCGGCGGAAAGGCGCTGGTCAATGCCTACTACCGCAGTGCCGAAGCACTGGGCGTGGAGATCCGCTACGAGACCCCGGTGGACGCCATCGAACTGGATGGCACGCGCTTCGTCGCTGCCCGCAGTGGCCGCCAGCGCTTCACCGCCCGCACCTGCGTGCTGGCCGCTGGCGGCTTCGAATCCAATCGCGAATGGTTGCGCCAGGCCTGGGGCCAGAACGAGCGCGGCGAATGGCCGGCCGACAATTTCCTGATCCGCGGGACCCGCTTCAACCGTGGCGAACTCTTGCGCTACATGATCGAGGCTGGCGCCGACAGCATCGGCGATCCCACCCAGGCCCACATGGTGGCCATCGATGCCCGTGCACCGCTCTATGACGGCGGCATCTGCACCCGTATCGACTGCGTCTCGCTGGGCGTGGTGGTCAATCGCGACGGCCGGCGCTTCTACGACGAGGGCGAGGATTTCTGGCCCAAGCGCTACGCCATCTGGGGCCGCCTGGTGGCGCAACAGCCGGGCCAGGTCGCCTATTCCATCATCGACAGTCAGGCCATCGGACACTTCATGCCACCGGTGTTCCCCGGCGAGAAAGCCGAGACCCTGGCCGACCTGGCACGCCAGCTGGGGCTGCCGCCGGCACAGTTCGAACAGACCGTGCGCGACTACAACGCCGCCTGCCGCCAGGGAAGGTTCGACCACACCGTGCTGGACGACTGCCATACCGACGGCCTGCAGCCCCCCAAGACCCACTGGGCGCGGCCGCTGGAGCGGGCGCCGTTCTACGGCTATGCACTGCGACCTGGCGTGACATTCACCTACCTCGGTTTGAAAGTGAACGACAAGGCCCAGGTGCATTTTGCCGGCAGGCCCAGCGACAACCTCTTCGTGGCAGGCGAAATGATGGCCGGCAACGTGCTCGGCAAGGGCTATACGGCCGGTGTGGGCATGTCCATCGGCACCGCCTTCGGGCGTATCGCCGGAGTGCAGGCCGCCCAGTTCGCCACCCGATCTTCCGGAGTTTCCCATGCAGCAGCTTGAAGCCCTGACCGATGCCGCCCGCCGCGACGCGCAGGCCGGTCCTGCCACCGTTGCCCCGGGAGGGGCCCGCATCATTCCCATCCTGCCCGTCAAGGCGGCGCCGCCCATGAACGCCGACGAGGCCGAAGTAGCCCGGCAGATGCAGATCTGCAATGCCTGCCGCTATTGCGAAGGGTTCTGCGCGGTGTTCCCGGCCATGACACGCCGCCTGGAGTTTGCCAAGGCCGATGTCCATTACCTGGCCAACCTGTGCCACAACTGTGGCGCCTGCTATCACGCCTGCCAGTACGCGCCGCCCCATGAATTCGCGGTCAACGTTCCCAAGGCCATGGCGCGGGTACGGCTGGACACCTATTCCAGTTATGCCTGGCCGGCCGCCGCCGGCGCACTATACCGGCGCAATGGCCTGACCCTGGCCCTGGCCTTGGCGGGCAGCCTGGCCCTGTTCCTGTTGCTGGCCCTGGCGCTCAACGGCACGCTGGCCAGCAGCCCGGCAGGCGGCAATTTCTATGCGGTGTTCCCGCATGGGCAGCTGGCACGCATGTTCGGCGCGGTGTTCGCCCTGGCGGTGCTGGCGCTGGGCATGGGTGTCAGGCGCTTCTGGCGTGATATCACGGACGGCACGGCCGGTGCCCCGGGCAGTGCAGCGGCGGCCGAGGCCACCCGCGACGTGCTGGCCCTGCGCTATCTGGATGGCGGCCACGCAGAGGGCTGCAACGAGTCCGATGACGGCTACACGCTCATGCGCCGACGCTTCCATCACTTCACCTTCTACGGTTTCATGCTGTGCCTGGCGGCCACCTCGGTGGCGACCCTCTACCACTACCTGCTGGGGCTGGAGGCGCCATACCCCGTGCTGAGCCTGCCGGTACTGCTGGGCACGGCGGGCGGCATCGGCCTGCTGGTCGGCCCCGCCGGTCTGCTGTGGTTGAACCTGCGGCGGCATCCGGAGCAGGGCGACCGTCGCCAGCGGCCCATGGATCGCGGCTTCATCGTCCTGCTGCTGCTGGTCAGTGCCACCGGTCTGGCGCTGCTGGCCTGGCGCGACAGCGCTGCCATGGCGGCTCTGCTGGCCCTGCACCTGGGCTGCGTGATGGCCCTGTTCCTGACCCTGCCTTACGGCAAGTTCGCCCACGGCATCTATCGCAGTGCCGCATTGCTCAAGTCCGCCATCGAGAAGCGGCAGCCCCTGCGGCACGATCCCGGATCGGCCTGATCCCGGGCCGGCCAGCGCGCCGGCCCACCCGGTTTTTCATGAACACAACAGCAAGGAGACTTTCAGCATGAGCACCCAACCCGAGACGCGCGGTTCGCGCGCAGGCGCCGTCCTGCGCGTGACCAGCGGCAATTTCCTGGAACAGTTCGATTTCTTCCTGTTCGGCTTCTACGCGACCCACATTTCCAAGGTCTTCTTCCCCACCAGCAGCGATTTCGCTTCGCTGATGCTGACCTTCGCCGTGTTCGGTGCCGGTTTCCTGATGCGGCCACTGGGTGCCATCGTGCTGGGCGCCTATATCGACGAAGTGGGCCGCCGCAAAGGTCTGATCGTGACCCTTTCCATCATGGCCAGCGGCACCATCCTGATCGCCTGCGTGCCTGGGTACGCCAGTATCGGCCTGCTGGCGCCGCTGCTGGTCCTGATCGGACGTCTGCTGCAGGGTTTCTCGGCCGGAGCCGAACTGGGCGGGGTATCGGTCTACCTGGCCGAGATGGCCACGCCCGGCCGCAAGGGCTTCTACACCGCCTGGCAGTCGGCCAGCCAGCAGATCGCCATCGTCGTGGCCGCGCTCATGGGCTATGCCCTCAATCTCTGGCTGGATGCAACGCAGATCGCTGCCTGGGGCTGGCGCATTCCCTTCTTCGTGGGCTGCCTGATCGTGCCGTTCATCTTCCTGCTGCGTCGTTCCCTGCAGGAGACCGAAGCCTTCAAGGCACGCGCCCATCGTCCTGCCTTGGGCGAGGTCTATCGCACCATGCTGGCGAACTGGAAGACCGTGATCGCCGGCATGCTGCTGGTGGCCATGACGACCACCACTTTCTACCTGATCACCGTCTACACGCCGACCTTCGGCAAGTCGGTACTCAAGCTCTCGACCCAGGCCAGCCTGGTGGTGACCTTGCTGGTGGGGCTGTCGAATTTCTTCTGGCTGCCCATCGGCGGCATGGTGTCCGACCGTATCGGGCGGCGCCCGGTGCTGCTGAGCATCACCGTGCTGGCGATTCTGACCGCCTATCCCGCACTATCCTGGCTGGCCGCCGCACCCAGTGTGGAACGCATGCTGCTGGTGCTGCTGTGGCTGTCGTTCTTCTTCGGCATGTACAACGGCGCCATGGTGGCGGCACTGACCGAGATCATGCCGGAGCAGATCCGCGTGGCCGGCTTCTCGCTGGCCTTCAGCCTGGCCACCGCCGTATTCGGCGGCTTCACCCCGGCCATCTCCACCTGGTTGATCGAACTCACCGGCGACAAGGCTGCGCCCGGCTACTGGCTGACCTTCGCTGCCGTCTGCGGCCTGTCGGCTACGCTGATCCTCTATCGTGGGCAGGCCGTTGCGGTGCGGGCAGCCGCCTCGCGGGCAGGCTGAGCGCCGCCCGGCATCTGCCGTTTCCGGACATTCAGCGCACCGTGGCTGGCACCAGCAAACCATTGAGCGCATCGCCGACGATCAGTGAGGGCAGGGAGCGGTGGTCGTTGGCGAGGATGACGCTGTCCTTCTCGACATCGCCCGGCAGCACCAGCTGCGCGATGTAGCGACAGTCGCTGCTGCAGGTGTAGCGCAGCACGGTCTGGCCGCGCACCGCCTCCAGGATGGTCTGCCCGTGTTCCACGCCGTAGTAGCGCACGCTCACCAGTTGCTGTGAGGCGCCGGCATCGGGGTCGCGATAGAAGTACGTGCCGCGTTCGACCCGCGTGTAATGCGGCCACGGCATGCTGCCGGCTGGCGCCAGGCCGTCGATCTGGCGCGCATCCAGCCCCAGCCGCAAAGCCTGGGGGAGCGGCACCGGTACGGCGGCTTTGCCCTGGTCGCTGATATCGGCCTGGCCTGCGGCGGCGGACAGTTCAGCCTGACGCCGACGGTACCAGTCCAGCAGGCAGCCGCGGTCGCTGCAGTGCTGCTCGCGCCAGTGCCATTGCGCATCACTGGCGGCGCGAAAGGCGCGCTTGTCGGGGGCCATGTCACGGGCCTGGCGGAAGGCCCGGCCCAGGGCGTCATCCAGGGCCGATAACTGGGCATCGCCACAGATGGTCTTTTCGTTGCGGGAAGCGGCCTTGCCGCAATCGAAGCTGGCGGCCAAGCTGCCGGAGGCGAGCAGGAGCGCCAGCAGGGCTGGCAGTGCTGGCAAAGCGAGATGGGAGAGCTTGTTCATGGCGAGACTGTCCGTATTGCGAGCGAATGACGGGCGCCAGCTTCGCATTGCGCGCCCCGACGCAAAACGCGGAGAAGACAGGGAAAATTTCCAAAATCTTTGCAACTGAAAAAGCGTGTTGGGTTTGTCTTCACATTCATCGCGCTGCCTGCCTGCGCAGGCCATGTCACATGGCAGTAGAATCGCGGTCTTCATGCCATTTGCGCGATCCGCGCAAGGCACATAACCAGCACACAACCAGCACGCAGCAGACCGGTGACAGGCACAGAGGACAACACCCCGCAATCGCAATTGCGCCCAGGCGAACGTGCCGGCTTCATCCTGAGCCGACACTGGCGCGACACGCCGGCGGGCGTCGAGATCGAGCTGTGGCTGGCCACTGACAATGGCCCGCAATGCCTGCGCCTGCCGCCGCAGGAGGCGGTGGCCTTCGTGCCGCAGGCGGAGGCCGAACGGGTAGACGCCCTGATCGCCGGCGAGCGCGGCATGCAGTTGCGTCCGCTGGAACGACTCAAGGACTACAGCCAGCGGCCGGTGATGGGCCTGTATGGTCGCCATTACCGCAAGCTGCTGAAGATCGAAAAGGCGCTGATCGCTGCCGGCATCCCCGTCTATGAAGCCGATATCCGGCCGCCCGAGCGCTACCTCATGGAGCGTTTCATCAACGCGCCGCTGGCCTTCCAGGGCGTCGACGATGGTCAGGGAGTGCTGGTCGAGGCCCGTGTCCGCGCCTTGCCGGGCTACCGCCCGCCGCTGAAGCTGGCTTCGCTGGATATCGAGACCAGTTGGCAGGGCGAGCTCTACAGCATCGCCATCGAAGGTTGCGGCCAGCGCAGCGTCTATGTGCTGGAGCCGGACAGCGGAGCCGCCGGGCAGTCAGGCGAGGCGGTCGCCAAGGCGGCCGAGGCCGGTTTTGCGCTGCAGTTCTGCGACAGTCGTGCCGCGCTGATCGAAGCCCTCAACGACTGGATGGCGCGCCATGATCCGGATGCCCTGATCGGCTGGAACCTGATCCAGTTCGACCTCAACGTGTTGCAGAAACAGGCGGACAAATACCGCGTTCCGCTGCGCCTGGGGCGGGCCGGACGGGCCCTGGAGTGGCGCGAACACGGCCTGCGTGCCAACCACCTGCTGGTATCGGCCCCGGGGCGGCTGGTGATCGACGGCATCGAAAGCCTGCGTTCGGCATTCTGGAATTTTCCGTCCTTCAGTCTGGAAAACGTAGCGCAGACCCTGCTGGGAGAGGGCAAGGCGATTGCCACCCCCTACCAGCGCATGGACGAGATCGACCGCATGTTCGCCGAGGACAAGCTGGCCCTGGCCACTTACAACCTCAAGGATTGCGAGCTGGTCACGCGCATCTTCGTGCACACCGAGATCCTGTCCTTCCTGCTGGAGCGCGCCAGCGTCACCGGCCTGCAGGCCGACCGCAGCGGCGGTTCGGTGGCGGCGTTCACCCATCTCTACCTGCCGCACATGCACCGCAAGGGCTATGTGGCGCCCAACCTGGGCGATGCCGAGCCGCTGGCCAGTCCGGGCGGCTTCGTCATGGATTCGCGCTCGGGGCTGTATGACTCGGTGATCGTGCTGGACTACAAGAGCCTGTATCCGAGCATCATCCGCAGCTTCCTGATCGACCCGGTGGGGCTGGTCGATGGCACCCTCAACGAGCCGGAAGAGGAGACCGTGCCTGGTTTCAACGGTGGGCGCTTCTCGCGTCGCAGTCATAGCCTGCCGGCCATCATCGAGCAGCTGTGGCAAGCCCGGGAAGCCGCCAAGGCACAGGGCAACAAGCCCTTGCAGCAGGCGCTGAAGATCATCATGAACTCCTTCTACGGGGTGCTGGGTTCGACGGTGTGCCGCTTCTTCGATTCGCGGCTGGCATCGTCCATCACCCGGCGCGGGCATGAAATCATGCATCGCACGCGCGAACTGATCGAGGAAGAGGGCTTCGAGGTCATCTATGGTGATACCGATTCGACCTTCGTCTGGCTGCGTCGCGCCCATGACGACGAACAGGCGCGCCAGATCGGCCTGCGCCTGACCGGCCGCATCAATGACTGGTGGCGTCAGCACCTGGCCGATGAGTACGGGCTCGAGAGCGCGCTGGAACTGCAGTACGAGGTGCATTACCAGCGTTTTCTGATGCCCAACGTGCGGGGCGCCGATACCGGCAGCAAGAAGCGCTATGCCGGCTATGTCCGCAGCGCCGACGGCCAGGACAAGGTGACCTACAAGGGGCTGGAAACGGTACGCACTGACTGGTCGCCGCTGGCGCAGCGCTTCCAGCAGGAGCTGTATCTGCGCATCTTCCGGGGCGAACCCTACCGCGACTACATCGTCGGCTATGTGGCCGACCTGTTTGCCGGCCGGCTGGACGAGCTGCTGGTCTACCGCAAGCGCCTGCGGCGCCAGCTGGACCATTATGAAAAGAACGTGCCGCCACACGTGCGGGCGGCGCGCATGGCCGACCAGGCCAACCAGCAGGACGGGCGGCCCCTGCAATACCAGCACGGCGGCTGGATCAACTACGTCATGACCACGGCCGGCCCGGAGCCGCTGGAAAAGCGCAGTGCCGCCATCGATCATGGGCACTACCTGGAGCGCCAGCTGGCCCCGGTGGCCGATGCCATCCTGGTCTTCGTGGGCGACAGCTTTGCGGCCGTGACCTCACCCCAGCAGGAATTGTTCTGAAGCGCCGCAGAATGAAAAAAGGCCGGATTCGATGAATCCGGCCCTGCTTGCATGCGCTTGCACTGGTCAGTGCAGGCGCGAATCCGACTCACGTCCCGAGCGCGGGTCGTACTGGACGCGCAGCGGCACCGGCTGGCGACGCGGCTTCTGGTACAGCTTGTGGCGCAGGAACAGACCGAAGGCCAGCACGCCCGCGAGCACATAGAACGCATAGAAAGCCGCGAGATAGCTACCGTGGTGAAGCAGGGTGTCGATGATGGCCATAGGTCCTCCTTGGGGAGTCATTCAGTGTCGATGGCCTCATCGTATGCCGGGACGTCGGTGGCGGATATCAGGGTTTTTCTGATGTGTGTCGCTGCAACGGCAACTGTACCCCAACGCGCCGGGGCGCCGTCAGCGCCCCGGGCCCGGCTGCGCCATGGCGGCGGCAGGTGGTACTTGCAGGTGTTGCAACAGCTTGGACACCATCAGGATCACGGTCAGGCTGACGATGCAGAAGAACACCGCCAGCGGCGTCAGGCTATGGATGGACACGAATCCGGCCAGCCCCATCATCCCCGAGGACACCAGCAGCAGCGCAAAGCCGAGGATGGCACTGGTCAGCCCGGCGATATGCGGGAAGATCGAATTGCCCTTGGCCATCAGCGTGGGATACATGGCCCCGGCGCAGAAGCCCATCACCAGCACCGGCGTGATCAGCGTCCACACCTGCAGGCCCACGGTCAGGGCCAGCACCAGCATGACGAAGGCGGCACCGGCCATGACCCGCGCGCCGATGCGCAGGCGCGCTTCGGCACTGGGCAGGCGGCGATGCTGGATGCGATTGGAAATGCCGCCCAGGAAATACATCATGCCGATGGCCAGCGCCATGTAGCCGAAGAAGGTCGGTGGCTGATGCAGGGTGTTCTGCACCATGAAGGGGCCGACGATGTTGAATACCAGCAGGATGCTATAGCACAGGCCCTGGGCCAGGAAGCAGCTCTGGAACACCGGGCTGGCCAGCACCATGCGGGCATTCCTGAACAAGGTCCGGGGGTGCAGGTGCACCGGCTGGGCCAGGGTCTCACGGTAACGCCACAGGATGGCCCACATGGCGAAGGAGTAGATCAGCAGGAACACCAGGCAGGAGCGCCAGCCGAAGGCTTCCTGCAGGTGTGCGCCGATCACCGGGGCGACGATGGGCGCCAGGCCCCAGGCAATGGCCATGTAGGTGTAGGCATGCACCAGCGCCTGGCCGGCAAAGGAGTCGGTGATGATGGCCTTGGCCAGCAGGTTGGTGGCGGCGATGCCGAAGCCCTGCAGGATGCGGGCAGCGACGAAGGTTTCCAGGTTGGGCGCCACCAGGGTCAGGACACAGCCCAGCGTGAACAGGCCCAGCCCCAGGGCCAGGATGCGTTTGCGGCCGAAGGCGTCGGCCAGCGGCCCGAACACCAGCTGCCCGAAGGCATAGGCGATCAGGTAGCCGGTCACGCTGGTCTGGATGGCCTGGGCCGAAGTGGCGTAATCGATCGCCATCTCCGGCAGCGCCGGCACGTACAGATCGATGGCCAGCTGGCCGGCCGAGGCAAAGGCGCAGATCAGGAACAGCAGGAAGCGCGGGTGGTTCGGAGACGGCTTGGCAGAAGAGCTCATGAAGGGGGATGCTGCGTAGACAAAGACCGCTATTGTGAACCTTGATGCAGTTTTCTGCTGGCGGCGGCTCAGCTTGGGCGGGGGGGGGCGCCTAAAGTTTCATTATTGGCCAGAGCAGAATGGCAAGTTCTGATGCCTGTAAAACATCATCTTGTAGAAATAATTCGAGACGAGAGCAGTAAACTTTCGATATTCGACTCTCCTCGTTCCCACGGACGTATCGTCTGCCGACCGCAAGCCAGCGCGTCTGCCGCGGCAGGTGGCGCGGCGGCAGCTGCCAATTCCTTGGGGGAGGGAGATATCGTGAATTTCATTTTTCGCCGGTTTTCGATCCGGCAGATCTTTATCGCGCTGGTGACGGTGATTGCCATGCTGATGGCGCTCATCGTGCTGGCCGCCTATGAGGAGGAAAACGCCAACATGGCCCTGAACCGGGCCAATGAGCAGCGTTTCAGCTCCTTTCTGCTGGCCGCCGAGCTGCGCCAGAGCTCGGACGACCTGACCCGGCTGGCGCGCACCTACGTGGTCACCGGCGATCCGGTCTACGCCCAGCACTACCAGACGGTGCTGGACATCCGCGACGGCAGGCGAGCACGTCCTCAGCACTACGAGCGCATCTACTGGGACTTCTTCGATGCCGAGGGGCGTGCGCCGCGTCCGGACAGCAATGTCAGTGCGGCGCTCACCGATCTGATGCGCGAGAACGGCTTCACCGCCGCCGAGCTGAGCAAGCTGACCGAGGCCAAGAACATTTCCGATACCCTGGTCCAGATCGAGACCCGTGCCATGGAGATGGTCAAGGCGCAGCGCGCCGCCGGTGCCAGCGCCAACCGCAACGAACTGGAACAGGCACGGCAGATGATGCATGACGCGAGCTACCACCAGAACAAGGCCCGGATCATGCACCCGGTCGACGAGTTCTTCGCCATGCTGGACCAGAGGACGGCCGGCCAGGTGCAACAGGCGCAGGAAGCTGCAGACCGCATGACGCGGGTGGTCTACCTGCTCATCGGCGTCAGCCTTGTGGTGCTGACCGGCACGCTGCTGGTGGTGTACAAGGCCATTGCCGGTCCGCTGGCGGGGGCGGTGGAGGTTGCCCGGCGTGTCTCCCATGGCGACCTGACGGCGCCGATCGATGTCGGCTACAAGGGAGAGACCCGCATGCTGCTCTACGCCCTGAAGGAAATGCGCGACGGGCTCACCTGCATCGTGCGGCAGGTGCGCGAGGGGGCCGACTCGATCCGTGTATCGGCAGCCCAGGTCGCCTCGGGTTCCCAGGACCTGTCCTCGCGCACCGAAGAGCAGGCCGGTTCGCTGGAAGAGACAGCAGCCTCGATGGAGCAGATGAATGCCAACGTGCAGCGCAACGCCGGCAACGCCCAGCGCGCCAGCCAGCTGGCCGGCACCGCCTCGCAGGTGGCGCGCGAGGCAGGGTCGGTGGTGGCCGAGGTGGTGACGACGATGGCCTCGATCAAGGATTCCTCGCACCGTATCGTGGAGATCATCACGGTGATCGACGGGATTGCCTTCCAGACCAACATCCTGGCGCTCAACGCGGCGGTGGAGGCGGCCCGGGCCGGTACCCAGGGCCGCGGCTTCGCGGTGGTGGCCGGCGAAGTGCGCAACCTGGCGCAACGTGCCGCAGCCGCTGCCAAGGAGATCAAGCTATTGATCGACAATTCGGTGGACAAGGTGGAGAGCGGCAACCTGCTGGTCAAGAAAGCCGGCCAGACCATGGCGGACGTGGTCGAGAGCGTGCAGCGGGTCAACGACCTGATGGGCGATATCGCCAGCGCGAGTGTGGAGCAGTCCAGCGGACTGCAGCAGATCTCGATGGCGGTCAAGCAGCTTGACGACGTCACCCAGCAGAACGCCACCCTGGTCGAGCAGACCTCGTCGGCCTCCGACTCAATGCAGGAACAGGCCAACCGGCTGGCGCAGCTGGTCGGGGAATTCAAGCTCTTGCCCAACTTCGACGAGGAAATCCCGCTGCTGCTGGTGGATTAGGATACTTTCACAAGCTCAGCTGACCAGGCGCGCGCGCAAGGCATCGAAGCGCGCCGGCCATTCCCGGCGCCAGCGCTCGCGCAGGGCCGGTGCCATCCAGGCGGCGTCCAGGCCGTTGAGCATGAAGCCGCGCAGGGCATCGATGTCGGCGCCCAGCTGCAGCATGATCAGCCAGGCCCCGGTGGGTGTGATCAGATGCAGGGTCGGGTCGTCGGTGTTGGGGTGCAGGCGCAGGCCGGCGGCCAGCATCTGGCGGATCGGATGGTCCTGCGCCCAGCGTTGTGGCGCCAGCGTGCGCAGGTAATAGGAATTGGTCGGCACCACGGTAAAGATCAGGCCGCGTTCGATGCACCGCTGCAGCAGTGCCGGGTTGTCGACGATGGTATAGCCGTGGTCGACGCGGTCCACCTGCAGCAGGTCGATGGCGGTGGCCACGTTGTTCCAGGGCATGCCGAATTCGCCGGCATGCGCGGTGGTCTTCAGGCCAGCTTCACGCGCCAGGCGGTAGGCGGTCTTGAACAGCTCGGGCGGACGGTCGTTCTCGCGGTAGTCCATGCCGATGCCCACCACCTGCGGCGCCGGATGCTGCAGCATCCACTGCACCATGCTCAGGGCCTCGTCGGGACTGGCTTCGCGGTCGATGCTGGGGATCAGGCGGCCGATGATGCCGATGTCCCGTTCTGCATCCACGATGGCGCGCACGATGGCGTCTTGTGCGGCGTCGTAGGCGATGCCCGAGACCCGCACCGTGCCGGTCGGATTCCAGAAGAATTCGCTGTAGGCCACGCCGTGCTGCCAGGCGTCCTGCAGGTATTCGTAGGTGATGCGGTAGAGGTCGTCGGGCTGGCGGATCAGCACGGCATCGAGGGCGCGCAGCACGCGCAGCACGCCGACCGGCTTTTCGCCGCGGGTGTAGAAGGCTTCGATCTCTTCGGCCGAGACCGGATGGCCGGCGCGCGCGGAAAGTTCGCTGAAGGTCTGGCGGCGCACCGCGCCGAACAGATGGCAATGCAATTCGACCTTGGGCAGGGCGCGCACGAATTGTTCGAGCGTCAGCGGGCCGGTATCGGTGGGGTCGTTAAAACTCATAGACGAAACATCGCGGAAGATCGGTTCAGGGAGGAGTGGCGGGGGCGTCTTCAGGACAGCGTGCCCAGCAGCTCCTGCATCATGCATTGCATGGCACGTGGGCCGTCGACGGTCATGGCGACCTCGGTATTGGCCGGTGCGCGCCGGGGGACGCGGAATTCGCACACCGTCATGCCCCGCGTGAGCCGGCCCTGCAGTTCGATATCCACCCGCGCCGAGCGGAAACTGAACAGTTCCGGACGCTTGAGCCAGATCGCCACCGCCGGGTCATACATCGGCATGGGCACCGAGCCGTCCGGACTGCGGATGCGCAGGTAGGCATCGAAGTAGCCGGCCAGCCAGCGGGCGCGGGGCGTGCCCAGGGCGCGCACCTGCTGCACCTCGTCGGCGGTCACCAGCAGTTGACGGCACAGGTTCAGCCCGAACATGCGCAAGGGGATACCGGATTGGAACACCAGATCGGCCGCTTCGGGATCGGCAAAGATGTTGAATTCGGCGGCCGCCGTGTGATTGCCCTGGTCGGCCGAGCCCCCCATGAGGATGATTTCCTTGACCATGGAGGCGATCTCGGGCGCACGCTGCAGGGCGATGGCCACATTGGTCAGCGGCGCGATGCACATGAGGGTGATCTCGCCGGCGTGCAGGCGGATCGCCTCGATCATGGCATCCACCGCGTGCGGCAGCGGCGAACGCTGCAGTTGCTGCGACTGGCGCGCTTCGAGTTCGGCGATGTCGACCTGCGGCAAGGCGTCACCGGTGGTGGCCATGCCGGCCTGGCCGAGGATGGATTGCGCGGTCTCGATGTTGCCGGCCAGCGGCTTCTCGCAGCCGGCATAGACCGGCACATCCAGCTGATAGTGCTGCTTGATGCGCAGCGCATTGTCGTAGGTGGTCGCCAGCGGCGCGTTGCCCGCCACCACCGATACGCCCAGCCAGTTCACGTCGAGGTTGGCCGACAGCATCAGCATGGCCAGCCAGTCGTCGAAGCCGGGGTCGGTATCAAGCCAGATCTTGTGCATGTTCTTGTTTTCCTTGGAGGGTAGGGGCCTGCTCAGGCGGGCAGCGTCAGGGCCTGTTCGCGCGGCAGGTGGAAGGCCACGTCGTCGCCTTCACGGGCTAGTGCCTGGGCCGCCGGGGCCATGCCGCGCACTTCGCCCAGGGCAGTCTGCAAGAGATATTCCACCGATTCACCCAGGAAGCCCCGCGACAGCACACGGCCCTGGTAGCTGCCGCTGCCGACCTGGACCTGCTGCACGCGCCAGCCGGCGCAGGCGGTGCCAGCGGGCAGGCCAGGGCAGGGCAGGCTGCCCTGCGGGCCGTGGAGGGCGCCGTCGCGGTAGTCGAACAGGTTTTCGAAACCCATGAAATTGGCGACGAAACGGGTGCGCGGGGCATTGAAGAGGCGCTCCGGCGTATCCAGTTGCTCGATCTTGCCGCCGTTCATGACCACGATGCGGTCCGACATCGCCAGCGCTTCATCCTGGTCGTGGGTGACGTAGAGCATGGTGATGCCCAGCTCGCGCTGGATGCGGCGCAGCTCGGCGCGCATCTGCACGCGCAGCTTGGCGTCGAGGTTGGAGAGCGGTTCGTCCAGCAATAGCAGCTTGGGTTCGATCACGATGGCCCGTGCCAGCGCCACGCGCTGCTGCTGGCCGCCCGACATCTGCGCCGGCAGGCGCGCTTCGAAACCGGCCAGGCCGACCGCGGTAATCACCTTCTCCACCCGCTGGCGCAGTTCGGCCGCAGGTACCTTGCGCAGGCGCAGTCCGAAGGCCACGTTGTCGAACACGTTCAGGTGCGGGAACAGGGCATAGGACTGGAACACCAGACCGATGTCGCGCTTGTTGGGCGGCAGGCGGCTGATGTCGCGTCCGTCCAGCGTGATGCTGCCGGCGCGCAGCTCGATCAGGCCGGCGATGGCGCGCATGGTGGTGGTCTTGCCGCAGCCGCTGGGGCCGAGCAGGGAAATCAGCTCGCCTCGGGCCACGTCCAGGTCCAGCCCTTGCACGGCGGTCTTGGCATTGCCGTAACCGAGGGCGACTTGCTGCAGTGTCAGGTAACTCATCACGTTCTCACATCACATGTATTTGGAAATGCTCAGCACCTTTTCGGTGACCAGCACGAAGGCCATGGTGAACAGCACCAGCAGCGTGGACAGCGCCGCGATGGAAGGATCGAAGCTGTTCTCCATGTGGCCCAGCATCTCGATGGGCAGGGTGCTGATGCCAGGTCCGGTCAGGAACAGCGATACCGGCACCTGGTTGAAGGAGGTCACGAAGGCCAGGAAGAAGGCCGCGATCACGGCGCCCCGGATATTGGGCAAGACCACCAGGCGGAAGGTCTGGGCGCGGGTGGCGCCGAGGGTGATGGCGGCTTCCTCGATGTCCACGCGCAGATTGGCCAGGCTGGAATAGACCACCCGCACCGCATAGGGCGTCAACAGGCCGACGTGGCCGATCAAGAGACCCAGGAATACTGGCGCATCGATCACCAGCACGAAATGGCGCAGCAGGCCCAGGCCCACCAGCATGGCCGGGATGATCAGGGGCGAGGTCAGCACTTGCTTGATCACCGCCATGCCGGGCGGCGGCATGCGTGACATGGCATAGGCCACGGGCACGCCCAGCAGCAGGGCGATCACGGTCGCCAGCAGGCCGATTTCCAGGCTGGTACCGAAGGCCTGGCGGAATTCGTCGGCCTGCAGCACCGCCACGATCCAGCGCAGCGAATAGGAGGGCGGCGGGAAGGCCAGCGTCTCGCCGCCGCTGAAGCCGGCCAGGAAGACGATGATGAACGGTCCCAGCAGGAACAGCATCACGGCCCACAGCACCAGGCGCGGGAACAGTCCTTGTTTCATGTCGTCCTCCGGGGAGCGGCAATGCGTTTCAATCCGGCGTTGACGGCCAGCGTCATCGCCACCAGGATCACCGCGATCACGTTGGCGGTGCCGAAGTCGCTCTCCACGCTGACCTTCTGGTAGAGCAGGGTTTCCAGCATCAAGACCTTGGGGCCACCCAGCAAGGCCGGGGTGACATAGGCAGTGACGCTGCCGGTGAATACCAGCGTGCCGCCCACGATCAAGCCCTCTTGCGTCAGCGGCAGGGTGACGCGGGTAAAGACCTGCCAGGCATTGGCGCCCAGGGTGGAGGCCGCCAGCGCCAGGTCGGCGGAGATGTTTTCCATGGCGCTGACCAGCGACATCAGCATCAGCGGCAGCAGCAACTGCAGCAAGCCCACGAACACCGCCATCTCGGTAAAGAGCAGGCGTTGCGGTTCATCGGTCAGGCCCAGTTGCAGCAGCACGGCATTGACCGCGCCATTGCGCCCGAACAGCACGATCCAGGCATAGGTCCGCGCAATGGGTGACACCATCAGCGGCAGGATCATCATGCCCAGCACCAGTCCGCGCCAGCGTGGTGCCACCCGGACGATGGCTTGCGCCGCGGGATAGCACAGCAGGGCCGAGCACAGGGTGACCAGGGCGGCGATGCGCAGGGTGCGCCACAGCACCTGCAGGTGCAGCGGTTCGGCGAAGAAATCGGCGAAGCGGGCCAGGCTCCATTGCAGCGGGCCACCGTCCAGGCTGTCCGGGCCGCCGGTGCGGAAGGCCCCCAGCAGCAAGGCAGCCACCGGCAGCAGGAAGCAGACCACGGTGAAGATCAGCGCCGGCGTGACCAGCATCAGGCCGAGGCGGGTTTTGGATTGGGCGAGCATGTTGGGCAAACGATGTCAGGAAGATGAACGACAGCGACGGCCGCCATCCCGCAGGAGAGCGGCCATCGACGATGGCGTCGGGCGTGTGGCCGGATTACTTGCTGATGCCCTTGTTCCACTGTTCCAGCCAGCCGGAGCGGTGCTTGAGCAGGTCTTCCGGCTTGACGAACTTGAGCGAGGCGATATGTTCGCCGCCATAGGTATTGAATTCGGCCTTGTCCTTGGGCAGCACCACCTGGGTGTTCACGGGTGAATCCACAAGTTCCATCGCCAGCGCGGTCTGCACGTCCTTGGACAGCCAGAAATCCATCAGTTGGTAGGCCAGGTCGGCGTTCCTGGACTTGGCGACGATGCCCATCACATTCATGCCGGCGGCCTGGCCTTCGGCGGGGATGGCCCACTTCAGCGGCATGCCGGTCTTCATCAGCTGCGACCAGGTGAAGCGCGCCACCGGGGCGACCCAGATTTCATCCTGGGCAAACAGCGAGGACAGCTGCGCGCTGTTCTTGGTGAAGGTCACCACGTTGTTCTTGATGGACAGGATCTTCTGCATGCCAGCGGCATAGTCGCCACCCTTGCCACCCCAGGCCAGATCGGCCATCTGCAGCGCCAGCGGGCCCTGCGTGGTGCTCACATCCGGCAGGGCGATGCGGCCCTTCAGTTCAGGGTTCCAGAGGTCCTTCCAGGACTTGGGGGCGGCGGTCTTGTCGCTGCGATAGACCAGGCCCACCGAGTAGATGGTGTAGCCCACGGCGTAGTTGCCGCCGATGGGATTGCGGGCGAAGGGGTAGATCTGGCTGTAGTTCTTCAGCTGGGTGTAGTCCAGCGGCTGCACCAGGCCCTTGCGGGCGGCTTCCAGCATGCCGAAGTCCGACAGCAGCACCAGGTCCACCACCGGGTTGTTGCGGCGGGCATCCAGCTTGGCGATGCGGTCGGCATTGTTGCCGGTCTCGACCACGATCTCGCAGCCGCATTTTTCCTTGAACGGTGCATAGACCAGCTTGTTGAACAATGGCTGCGAAATCGGGTAGGCCGACAGCACCAGGGTGCGCTTTTCCGCGTGGACCGGCGCGCTCAGCAGGGACAGGCCGAGGCCGGCAGTGACCAGGGCGGCCGAAGCACGGGTGAAGGGGACTTTGTTCAACATGACTATCCTTGAAACCGACAAAAGACTTGTATTGTAGGCCCGACCGCCGCGGGAGCCAGCGGCCAGGCCTGGGGAGAACGATCAGAAGACGTGACGCACGCCCAGCATCAGCACCGCCTGCTTCTTGTCACTGGAGGACGGGAAGCCGAAGATGGTGGCCTTGGTGGCATCGCCAGCAGCCATCTGGTAGCTGTAGGTGATGGCCACGTCGGTGCGCTTGGACAGGAAGTAGTCAGCCTGGAAGTTGACCTGGTGCCACTTGGGGTTGGTGTTGATGGTGTCGTACTTGCCGGTGGTATAGAAGTAGGACGCGCCCAGGTTCAGTTGTGGCGTGTAGTGGTGCACCAGGTTGATGTCCACGTTCTGCAGGGTCAGCTTGGTGTTGTCCAGGTATTCATACTTGACGTTGCTGTACATCGCGCCGAAATCGGTATTGCCCACGATGTAGAAGCCACCGGTACCGGCGATGCGCTGGCGGCGCACGCCGGCCGAGCTGTTGACCGCGCTCTTGTTGAAGATCAGCAGCGAGCTGGCGTAGTCGTTGCCCATGGCGCCGTCCGGGCTCTTGCTGCTGTTGGGCTGGTCCATCTGGGTGTAGGCCACGGCCCAGCGGAAGTTGCCGCCCTTGTAGCCGGAACCGATGCTCATGACGCGGTTCACGGCGGCGTCGCCGGCCGCTTCACCGAAACCATAGACGGCGGTGACGTTGAAGTTGTTGAAATAGGGGCTGACGTACTTGACCGAATTCTGTACGCGCAGGTTGTTGTAGCCGTTGTCGTTGTCGCCGATGTGCACGCCGTTACTGGCGATGACCACGGGGCCAAGGTAGTCCTTGACGGCTTCATACTGGCGGCCCAGGGTCACGGTACCCATGCTGTTGGAGGACAGGCCGAGCCACGACTGGCGACCGAACAGGCGACCATTCTGGGCGGCACCGCCGGTCATCATGTTGAAGCCGTTTTCCAGGTTGAAGATGGCCTTGTTGCCGCCGCCCAGGTCTTCCTGGCCGCGGAAACCGATGCGCGGGTTCTGGTTGGTGCCGGACAGCGCCTCGAAGTTGTGCGGACCGCCCTGATTGCTGAGGTAGCCCACGCCACCCGAAATCAGGCCGTAGATCTCGACCTTGCTTTGTGCTTGCGCCTGTGCGCCTGCCAGCGCTGCCGGAATAGCCAGTGCGCCGATCATCCAGTGTTTTTTCATTCCTGCCCCTGTGGTGAGTCTGATGAGGTCTTGCGACCGTTCTTTATGGATAGAACTCAGTTCATAAATAGGCGGGAGTGCGAGCGAGTCCCATTTGGGATGAAGTGCAAGGCGCGAACTTGGGTCAAGACTGGGCGTCTTGACCCAAGTTCGTAACGCAGCAATTCGCCCAAACGGGCCGCTCCCTGCGGGTTCTTCCCAGAAAGGGCGCTGGCCGCGTTGCGCTCCTTGCGTGTGGCGCCGCCACACGACGCGTCGCGCGCCTTGCCAGCACCCTTTCTGGGAAGAACGCATCTCCCGCCTATTTATGAACTGAGTTCTAGTACTGCGAACGGTGTGGAGGATAGGACAAGTGCTTAAATAATATAATTTGTTTATATTTATAATTTCATAAACTGGGTTTATAACCGAGGCGGTTTTCCTGTCCTGTCTTTTTGGCAATGCCATGATCAAATTGAATCAGAAAGTCACCCTTCGTCACCTGCAGGCGCTGGTCACGCTGGCCGACACCAACAGTTTCAGCCGCGCCGCCGATGCGCTCGCGGTGACCCAGCCAGCCTTGTCGGCGTCCATCAAGCAGCTCGAAAACCAGCTTGGGACGCGGCTTTTCGACCGCACCACGCACCAGATCAGCCTCACCGCGCAAGGGGCTGTGGTGCTGGAATACGCGCGTCACCTGCTCAATACGGCCAGCAATATCTTCGACGATATCGAGCATGCCATCGGCACCGGACGGCACCGCATCCGGGTCGGCGCCATCCCTTCGGCGGTCACGCTGACGGCGGCGGTGATCGCCCGTTACAACCAGGCGCACGACGAGCATGTGGAAATCCTGCTACAGGACATGCCCAACGACGCCCTGCTGGACGCCTTGCACTCGGGCAAGCTGGACTTCTGCGTGGGTATCAAGCCACCCGATTCGCTGTCGTCCCAGACGCTGGAAACGGTGACCCTGTTCGAGGATGAGCTGGTCTTGATCGTCTCCCGCCACCATGCCCTGGCCGGGGCCAAGGAAGTGCAGTGGCGGCAGATGGCCGGGGAAGAGATCGTGCTGTTCACCCAGGGCAGCGTGTGGGAATTCGCCTCGGCAGCGCTGATGCAGCACGGACTGGCGTCCTCGCGCCGCTATCAGGTGGTGCACAGCGAATCGCTGTACGGGGTGGTACGGGCCGGCATTGCCATCGGCATCATGCCCAGCCTCTACACCACCTACCTGCGCGACGACAGCCTGCACGTGGCGCCGCTACGGCAACCGACCCTGAAGCGCAAGATCGTGCTCATGCGGCGCAACGAGATCAGTCGCAGCGACTGGACCGACCATTGCTTCCGTGAACTGCGCAGTGACCTGAAGCAGGCCAATCACTGGTTCTGAGGGACTGCCGCTCAGTAGCGCGCATCGGCGGGCTTCTTGTCGCGGGGCCAGTCGTTGACCTTGGGTGCGAAGTCCGGACGCGGCTGGTGCGTGAAATATTCGGCCACATCCAGCGCCTCCTGATCGGACAAGCCTCCTTGACCAAGCGGAAAGCGGTCGTGCAAGGCGATCGGCATGTTGCGCTTGACGAAGGCTGCCGCAGTGTAGGTGCGCGCCATGCCGGCACCGATATTGAACGAGGCATCGCCCCACAGCGGTGGGTATACCCACTGGCCGGCCTGATTCTTGACGCCTTCGCCCTGTTCACCATGGCACAGTGCACACTGCGCGGTATAGACACGCTGGCCGTTGACCGGATCAGGCTTGAGCCGGGGATCGATCTTGCCCACGCCACGGCCTGCGACCTTATCCTCGGCTCGGGTATCGCGCCGCATCCAGTCGATGTAGGCCAGCATGGCCTTCATGTCTTCCGATCCCGCGGGTAGCGGCTTGCCGTTCATGGAGCGCTGGAAGCATCCGTTGATACGATCTTCCAGCGTAATGAGACGCCCGGCGCGCGCGGCATAGCTGGGGAAGAAAGCCGACACGCCCACGTACGGCGAACCGTCGGCCACGGTGCCGGCATTGAGGTGGCAACTGGCGCAATTGAGTGCGTTGCCGACGTGACCGGGCAGCATGCGGCTGGTCTCGATGTTCAGGCGCGCGCCGCGTGTCAGCTGGGAGGCGTTCTTTTCGCTGAGCATGTCGGCCAGGCGCGGTGTGACGAAGGTTGCAACTTTGGCCTTGTCCATGCCGATGCTTTCACTCAACTGGGCGCGCATGCGGCGCACCATCGTTTCACTGATGTCGCTCTTGGTGGAACCGCCCCAACTGGTGCGGGCGAAGTTGAGTATCTCGGCGATCTCGTGGTCGTTCAGTGCGGCGAACGAGGGCATGGTCATCACCCGCGACTGCGCCTGGGTGCGTGCCGAGCGCCAGCCGGTAAGCATGATGTGAATCAGCGAGGAAGGGTCTGCCGAGTGCAGCGCAGGATTGTTGGCCAGGGTGGGGAACACGTCTTTTACCCCGGCGCCGTCCGGGCGATGGCAATCAGCGCAGAATTGTACGTAGCCCAATCCTCCCCGGCTGCCGTAGAGTTTGTCAGGCGACGGAGCTGAGCTGGGCGTAGTCGGCATCTGCATTGGCAACTCGCCGGGGGCAGGCTGCAGCGAGGCCAGATAGATGCCGATGGACTGCAGGTCGTCGTCGCTGAGGTACTGGGTGCTGTGCTGTACCACATCGACCATGTTGCCGGCCACGCTGCCGAAACGGTTGCTGCCGGTCTTGAGCAAGCGGGCCACATCGTCCGGCTTCCATAGGCCGCGCAGGCTCAGGGCACGCCAGTTTTCCACGGTTTCGCCGCTCAGGAAAAACCGGCCATTTCGGCCACCGTCGCTCATGGCCTTTTCCTGGAAACCGATGCCGCGTGGTGTATGGCAGGCACCGCAATGGCCCAGCCCCTGGACAATGTAGGCACCCCGGTTCCACTGGTTCGACTGCGACAGATCCGGCTGGAACGGAGTGCGGTCGAGGAAGGCCATGTTCCATAGGGCCATGCCCCAGCGCTGGTTGAACGGAAACGACATGCCCAATGCCTGGTTGGCCTGTTGCACCGGCTTTACCCCTTGCATCAGGTAGGTATAGAGCGCTCGCATATCCTCTTCTGTCATCTTGGCATACGACGGATAGGGCATGGCCGGGTAGAGATGATGGCCATCCGCGGCGACGCCTTCGCGCATGACACGGTCGAACTGGGCGAAGCTGTAGTTGCCGATGCCAGTCGCGCGATCCGGCGTGATATTGGTGGAATACAGTTTGCCGAAGGGCGTGTCCAACGGCAGCCCGCCGGCCATCGGCTTGCTCCTGTCGTGGGTATGGCAGGCTACGCAATCGCCCAGGCGCGCGATATAGCGCCCGCGCATTATCTGTTGCCGGGTACCAGCATCCTGTGTGGCGCTGTAGTCGGCGGGCAGATCGTCGATGACGTCGTTCGACGGTGGGGCGGAGGGCGGCAATGAGGTCGCCGCGACTGGCCGCAACGTCGCTGTGACAGACAGGCAGAGCAACAGCAGGCCTGCCGGCACGGACAGGGTAAGGCGGCGGAAGGGGGCGGACGGTAGCTGCATGATCGTGGCTCGCTGAGTTCAGATGGTATCGAGCAATATTTAACGCCCGTCCTCTCCCACCGACGCAGCGGTGATCCCAACCGCCTTGATATGCCGCAAACAATGGTAGTGATGCGCCGTCGCGGGTTTTGCCAGATCGCACAATAGCGCATGCCATAAGAAACGCCGTCCGGTATGAACAGCACCGGACGGCGTTTCATCTAAAGGGTGGGTCTATTTGCCGGAAGACCGCAGCGACATGCGCTGCAGGATGGGCATGCGATCGAAGAACTGGTGCCACAGCGCGCCCAGCACATGCAGGCCCACCAGGAAATAGACGGCATTGCCCATGAATTCATGGACTTCCTTGATCGGCCCGCGCAAGGCCATGTCCTTGGCCAGGATCACCGGCAGGGTGCTGCCGAAGAACACCACCTCGCGGCCACCGGCCTGGGTGAAGAGGATGCCTGTCACCGGCAGGCCGATCATCACCACGTACAGCAGCAGGTGTACCGCATGCGCCCCCAGACGTTGCAAGCGGGGCAAGGACAGTTCGGGCGGCACGCCCAGCATCTTGCGGGCGATCAGGCGCACCACCACCAGGATCAGCACAAGCTGGCCGGCGTGCATATGCACTGTGCGCAGCAGGTCGCGCAGGGGATCGCCCTTGGGAACATCGTCGCGATATTCGATGGTGGCCAGCGCCACCACGAAGAGCAGGAACATCAGCCAGTGCAGGGCGGCCGAGAGCGGGTGATAGCGTGTTCGTTGCAGGGTGTCGGGATATTGGTTCATGCTGGCTCCTCCTTGGCTGGCGAAACCGGAATAGTAAAGGCAGAAACTTAGACCGGCATTAGCCTGGCTCAAGAAATCGTGCGGCAGGCAGAGTCCTCGCCGGCAGGAATATCGAGGATCACCCGCAGGCCCTGGCCTGTAGACGCATCCGCGTGCTCCAGCCGCAGGCCGATATCCAGTCGCGCCGCGAGTGATTGCACGATGGAAAGTCCCAGCCCGGAGCCGGGCGCGCCCGCCGGGTCGATGCGATAGAAAGGCTCGAATACCCGCTCCCGCTGCTCGGCAGCGATGCCCGGGCCGGTGTCGCTGATTTCCAGGCGCACCTGACCTGCCTGGGTGGCGGCATCGCCTGCAACGGCGATGCTGACGCGCCCGCCGGGCGGGGTATAGCGCACCGCATTGTCGATCAGGTTGTTCAACAGCAAGCCCAGTTCCAGCGGGTTGGAGCAGACCTCGACCTCCAGGCTGCCATCGACGCCCAGGTCGATATCCTTCTGTTGCGCCAGCGGCAACAGGTCTTCCAGTACCGGTCGTACCGCCTCGCGCAAGATGAAACGGCGACATTGCGAGGCATTGGCCGACTCACCGGACATCCCGCCTTGGGCGCGTGCCAGGGCCAGCATCTGCGCCACCAGCGCCTTGCTGCGTTCGATGCCGCTGCCCAGGCGCAGCAAACGTTCGCGGGCGGTGTCGGACATCTCGCTCTGCTGCAGCCGCTCGGCCTGCAATGACAAGGCTGCCAGCGGGGTACGCAACTCATGCGCGGCATCAGCCACGAAACGCTGCTGGCTGCGCATGGCACCTTGCACCCGGGCCAGCAGGCGGTTGATGGCCTCCACGAAGGGAAGGATTTCGGTGGGCAGGGCGGTAGTGGCGATGGGTTCCAACTGATCATCTCGGCGCTGGTCGATATCCCGGCGCAGGCTCTGCAGCGGGGCGAACAGCTTGCCGATGATGCGTTGCAGGGCCAGCAGCAGGACCGGCACCAGGATCAGCACCGGGATCAGCGCACGCCAGGCATTGCGGTAGGCAATGCGATCGCGGACATCGGTTTCCTGCGACAGGGCGATGCGCCGACCCGATTCCAGCGCTTGCACGTAGACCCGGAAGTTCTCGTGATACACGAAGACGGTCTGCAAACCGTCATTCAGGTCCGCCGGCAGCGGCAAGGGGGGCTGCCCGTGCTCGGCCCGGGCCGTCGTCTCTCCCGGTGAGGCCAGCCATTGCACGGCGATGCGAGATTCGTGATCGCCACCGGGATAGCGGCCTACGGCACCGGCCTCGGGCAATGTGCCGCCCATGCGGGCGATCAGGGCGCCCACCTGGCGCAACATGTCATCCTGCATGCGGATCGAATCGCGATAGGCACTGATGAAGCCGAAGCAACCCGCGCCCACCGCCACCAGCAGGATGGTCGCGGTCAGTGCCAGCGACAGGCGCGCCTGCAGGGAGCGGCTCATACTGGACGCGCGACCATCCATCCCATGCCCCTGATGTTCTTGATGGCGTCCTTGTCCAGTTTCTTGCGCAATGCATGGATCAGGAATTCGACGGCATTGCTCTCCACTTCCTCGCCCCAGCCGTAGATGCGTTCTTCCAGATCGCTGCGCGAGAGAATGGCGCCGGGGCGTTGCATCAGGGCCTGCAGCAAGGCGAACTCGCGGGCCGACAGGCTCACCGGTGGCGATTGCTGCCAGCGGGCGGTCTTGGTGCCCAGGTCCAGCTGCACGGCGCCATTGTCCAGCAGGTCGGTGGCGGCACCCGATTTGCGCCGCATCACGGCGCGCAGGCGGGCCAGCAGTTCGCCCAGGGCGAAGGGCTTGAGGACATAGTCGTCAGCCCCTGCATCCAGGCCATCGATGCGATCCTGCACGCCATCGCGGGCGGTGATGATGAGCACGGGAATGTCGCAGCCACTGCGCAACTGGCGCAAGACGGAGAGACCATCGCGACCAGGCAGTCCGAGATCGAGCAGGGCGGCTGCGTAGACCGGTTGGTGGGTGGCCGACAGGGACGAGGCAGACGACAGTGCGGAGAGTGCGGAGAGGGCAGCGGCCCCGTCACGTACCCAGTCGACCGCATACGAAGCCTCGCGCAGCGCCGCGCGGACCTCCTCGCCGATCATGATGTCGTCTTCTACCAGCAGTATTCTCATCGCCTTGCCTGGGTGGAGCCGGGACGTTGTACCGGCGGCGTTAGAGTCTACGGCAAAAGTGTGGGGGAGGAAATGCGTGGGTCGGTTCAGGTGACGGCGCGACCGGTTTCTTTTCGGTCAGACTGGGTGTCATCAGCGAAGTCCATGAGAACGCATCTCACGCCTATCCATGAAATGGGTTCTAGTCGAGCGCTGTAGTTGCCCCCGCAATTCAGGACACTCAGACATCGTTAAGTTACTGATGCTGCAGCCCGTCTGAACTCGCGAGG
>NZ_MUXB01000258.1:0-514 GCF_001994935.1 Herbaspirillum sp. VT-16-41 | reverse complement strand
CTTGTGTCGCAAGGAAGATTTCCAGTTCCAACAGGTCGCTAAACCCCACCCCAATCTGACGGGCGATGGTGATCAACATACTGCCGAGCAGGCCAGAAAGTACGCCGCCCTGCCAGCCGAACTTCCATGCCATCACCACGTTGGGTAAAAACACCACGAGCAGTAACAGGCGTTCAATCTGCGGTGACAGCACCATCTGCGTGCCGATCCCGAGAATAAAAAAGAGGCTGCACCAGATGATAAGCGAGGTCCGTAACGGCGGCGCTATCGTGTCAAGGCCAAGCAGATGATGGCGATGTTGCTGACGTAAGAATTCAAAAATGAGATAGACAAAGGGTGTCAGCAGCACCCAGCCGGTGAAAGAAGCCAGGCACGCCAGCAGCATGGTGCTCTGCACAAAAGGGGCGAGCAGCACGGTATGCAGCAGTGGGCTGGCGGTAACGGGGGACGGCAGCACGTCAGGGAGCGGGAGCGCGTATGGCGCGGTGAGTGGTGTGCGCTTGGCAAGAGCTCG
>NZ_MUXB01000126.1:0-2711 GCF_001994935.1 Herbaspirillum sp. VT-16-41 | reverse complement strand
ACATGACAACGAACATCCTCAAAGTCGAACAACTGAGCGTGGCCTATGGCGGCATCCAGGCCGTCAAGGGCATTGCGCTGGAAGTCAACGAAGGCGAACTGGTGACCCTGATCGGTGCCAACGGCGCCGGCAAGACCACCACCCTGAAAGCCATCACCGGCACGCTACCCAGCAGCAAGGTAGATGGCCACGTGTACTACATGGGTAATCCGCTCAAGGGCAAGAAGTCCTTCGAGCTGGTCAAGGACAAGCTGGCGATGGTGCCGGAAGGGCGGGGCGTCTTCACCCGCATGAGCATCCAGGAAAACCTGCTGATGGGCGCCTACACCAGCAATGACAAGGGCCAGATCCAGGCCGACATCGACCGCTGGTTCGAGGTCTTCCCCCGATTGAAGGAACGTGCCGCGCAGATGGCCGGTACCTTGTCGGGTGGCGAACAGCAGATGCTGGCCATGGCACGCGCGCTGATGAGTCACCCCAAGCTGCTGTTGCTGGACGAGCCCTCGATGGGCCTGTCGCCGATCATGGTGGAGAAGATCTTTGAAGTGATCCGCAATGTGTCGGCCCAGGGCATCACCATCCTGCTGGTGGAACAGAACGCCAAGCTGGCGCTGGAGGCGGCGCATCGCGGTTACGTGATGGAGTCCGGCCTGATCACCATGGAAGGTGAGGCCAAGCAGATGCTGGATGATCCGCGGGTCAAGGCGGCTTACCTGGGTGAGGGTGCAGCAGATGGACGGCGTGCAGATGCAGCGCGAAGCCGCGCCCGACGACGAGACGGCCGGCTGCCCCGGCTGCCCGTACTTCTGGACCTGCCCGGTGCCCCACAAGGGCGAGAAGGTTCACGACCCCCAGGAGATCGAGCTGGAGGACGTGGCCGATCAGCTCACCACCCGCGGCACCTACCGCCCCCGGGACGAGAGCGACATCGGCTGGACCGATGTGTGGATCGAGGACGACGACGCCGACCCGGACGCAGATGAGTTTCAGCAGATTCGAGGGAGACCATGACGCACCTGAATCGCTCAGCCGGCTCCCGTGGCCCCGTACCGCTGCCGACGCGTCGGGGTCTCGCACTCTCCGCGGTGGGCATCACAGCCCTCGCGGCCTGCACCTAAATGGTAGGGCTATTTTTTGGTTTTGATAAGATATTAGTGTTTCTATCAAAAGGGCGTTATTAGCTATGTTAATTCCTGTAAAGCAAAAGAATTTCTGAATATTTATGTTAGAATAATAACGGGTTTGTGAAGACTTATTCTTAAGCTATTGGGCGGGTTAGTGCAATGAAACATTTTAATTAGAGATACGTAGAACTATAGTAGAGTAGGTTTCTTTAAAAAATATATTAAGGGGGGAGTAGCGTTGAATAATAAACTAAGAAAATCATCAACGGATAGGGGAGTGGTTGGAGTATGTGGGGGAATTGCCGATTATTTTGGTATTTCTTCATTGGGAGTAAGGCTCCATTTTATGTTTCTACCTGTTAATTTTGTTATTTAGTTAATCCTTGCGGTAATGCTTGCTGTGAGCCTGCTCATGTAAATACCAATAGCCACAACCAAAGACGAAGCGGCATCAGAGCGTGCATGCCAGGCATTAGCGACCAGCATAGTGGATTTTACTCGGGTTGCTACGGCAAGCATATAGCGAAAAAGAAGCTCTTTGATAACCAGTGCGGCTAAAGCCACCCACAGAGCAACAATATGTACCTGAGGAATATCATCTGGTTGTTTCATTTTATTTACTGCTGACCATAACATGCCGATGCCAACAATAAATAAAATTGTCCCCAGAATTAATGATGCACCATTTTCATAACGATGATGACCGTAGTGATGGTCATCATCGGGATTTTTTTTACTTTTATGGTTTGCAATGAGTACAACAAAGTCTGAGACTAAATCAGACAGGGAATGAATACCATCCGCGATAAGTCCCTGAGATCCAGAAAATATACCAGTAATAACCTGCCCGGATGTCAGAAAACAATTAACAAGCACACTAACCCACGTACTTTTACGGGCCGCGATGAAACGCTCATGAGAACTAATATCAATATCATCCGTAAATTTGTTTACCTGCATCAGAAACTCCTTATAACAGCATCAACAGTTAATACTAAACAGACTATCCTTCCCGGACACGTTCTGTGGCGAAAATATAATAATTGGTGAGATTTATTCCTGTAAAGGACGGTGTTAGGGCCTGTTCACAGCCCTAGTTCCGTCTCAAAGGTCGAGCACCAGCATTCCCGATTTGGCGCGTGAGACGCAGGTACAGATCTGGTCGTTGGTAGCCTTCTCTTCGGCATTCGTTTTTCCGGAAACCATAAGAAAACCGTTCGGACTGAGTAGCCGCGCAGCGGCGTATCGAAGGCGCGGCTACCTCTGCGTCTTCGATACGCGGCGCTGCCGCTACTCAGTCCGAACGGGTGGAGGTGGTGTTAGGGCCTGTTCACAGCCCTAGTTCCGTCTCAAAGGTCGAGCACCAGCATTCCCGATTTGGCGCGTGAGACGCAGGTACAGATCTGGTCGTTGGTAGCCTTCTCTTCGGCATTCGTTTTTCCGGAAACCATAAGAAAACCGTTCGGACTGAGTAGCCGCGCAGCGGCGTATCGAAGGCGCGGCTACCTCTGCGTCTTCGATACGCGGCGCTGCCGCTACTCAGTCCGAACGGGTGGAGGTGGTGTTAGGGCCTGTTCACAGCCCTAG
>NZ_MUXB01000155.1:0-1394 GCF_001994935.1 Herbaspirillum sp. VT-16-41 | reverse complement strand
AAGCCTGTAAAGATATGGTGCATCTCTCGCCCGATTTGGTTATTTCGGTCAATATTTCGGCGGTGGAGTTTAATACCCGTGGCCTGGCGAAACGGGTAAAGGCTGCGCTGCAAAAATCGGGGCTTAAACCGTCCCGGCCGGAGTTAGAAATTACCGAAAACGTGACGATTTCCAATCCGGATATCACGCTGGAAACCATGAACCAGCTGAAGGATATCGGCGTACGCTTTTTGATTGATGACTTTGGAGCCGGCTACTCGGCATTAAGCTATCTGAAACGCTTCCCGTTCGACGGAATAAAGCTGGATAAATCTTTTGTGTTCGCCATGGAGGAATCGGAAAACGTTAGGTGTTCCAACTATATTAGGTGGAAATGGTATTGAAGAAATTATCGAATTAGATCTAACCGAAGAAGAGAAAGCTGCACTGGATAAATCAGCCGAATCAGTAAAGAAAGTACTTAACGTTTTAGAATAAGAGATAAATGAACTTCTACTTATATATAAGTAGAAGTTTTTTTGAAGATGGGAAAGTATAAATTCTTTCCCATCTGGCGCTCCAATTATTCGCCTCTACATATTTACAACTAAGGCATACCCCCGAACTAATAGAGGATGCCAAGTTATCTAATAAAGAAAACTGCCATCAATGGGGGAACTTCATCCACCACTGATGGTTAGTCGCACTTAAAAACTTTATTAATGGTTTGCTCTAGAAACATATTTTCCGTCAGAAGTATTTATAACTAGGATATCTCCTTTATTTACAAAGAATGGTACTTGAACCACTAGACCTGTTTCTACTGTTGCAGGTTTGGAACCACCACTAGCTGTATCACCTTTAATACCTGGTTCTGTTTCGATTACTTCCCATGCTACACAAATTTTACCGATATTAAGTTGTTCACCATCAAAATCTGTCTTTAAAAATCTATTACTTGAGAAACCATTCGATAATACAAGGTCGAATATAACATCACCTTGATAACCAATAGATTTTAATTCAAGTGCAATAGCGTATACTTGAGAAAGAGGACTGACGTACGAAGTAGCTACCACTACTTTACATGAGTCACTCTTCAAATCTAAAATATGATATCTCTTCATACGTCAATCACCCCTTTAATTTATTTGTCTTATATCATATGTTAATGATTTCTCTATTTTTTCGCAAGCCGTTATGATTAATTGTAGTGCTATATCTCTAGATTCAACTAACTTTATACCAGACAAAATTTGTGTAGCATGGAACATTTCATGGCGATTTTTGCGTAAAAAATCGTAACATTCTACAATTATGTCCTTAGCCTCTTGCGGCATATTTTTAATATTTGGATTGACCCCTTTAACATAATCGTTGGAGAAGTCAATTATAAAAATCCAAGCTGTAGCTCT
>NZ_MUXB01000122.1:0-530 GCF_001994935.1 Herbaspirillum sp. VT-16-41 | reverse complement strand
TTAACATTTTTGGTAAAACAATTAACGGAAATAAAAAAGTACTAGAAATCTAGGAATTCGCTATTAGGCTTTAGCGAATGCCTTAGTTATACCTATGTTGGAAGAAAGTATATGTTTTTCAATCTGCCCGGTATTCATTATTGTTTTTTTCTATCAATTGGACTTGATGACTTGACTCCTTGGTTTTGATACAATAAACGTATATTGTAAAAATGGAGGATTTACTATGAACCATGAGATGCTTGAAGAAAATTACACAAATGCAAAAAAATGGGTAGAAGAAGCCGGGGAAAATATTCGTAGCAAAATTAATAATCCATTAACTATTGATACTAAATCAAACCCAAATGATCTTGTTACTACAATGGACAAGGAAACAGAATTATTTTTTGTTTCTAAGATAAAAGGGACTTATCCTAATCATTCTATTATCGGTGAGGAAGGCTATGGCGATGAATTAACTAACTTGGATGGAACAGTTTGGATAATAGATCCCATTGATAGGTCTATGAACTTTGGACAGCAAAGAC
>NZ_MUXB01000102.1:0-534 GCF_001994935.1 Herbaspirillum sp. VT-16-41 | reverse complement strand
AATCCAAACGATAATAAATACTTGCCAAACGGCTGAAATACTGGTCCAGTCGACCTTTTTGAAAATAGTTTATTTAATAATTTTAACGAAAAGATCATCGACAGTGTACCAGCAATAATATATACAGGAATGACAATTAAATTTTGTGGAGCAATGGACAATGAAGCCAAGATTAATCCCTTAACGCCAATTTGATTCACTAAAACACCAACAGAAAAACCAACAACAAGACCTTTAACATACAACACAACACACACGATAGGAAGTCCAATTACAGATAAACCTAGTAAAAATAAAATAATTAAATACCCAAATCGCCTATTTCCGAAGATTTTTGATACACATATATTGTTTGATTTCTTTTTATATCCTACTTTTACGATAGTTTATAATCAGATGACAGCAAAAGATAAAGCCTTTGGCATTATCTATAAATTATTTATTATTACGATCCCTGTATTTTTAATTGAATTTCTCGCAGAAAGAAAGACGAATTTAGTTGAATGGACCAGAAAGTGGAGATGGTATCATACT